>NZ_JAXHDD010000003.1:0-152754 GCF_037072025.1 Pseudogracilibacillus sp. SO30301A
CACTGCCCTTTTCCTCTGTTGAAAAGGGCTTTATTTATTGGATTTTCAAGGTGCGAAACTTAAGTTATTAAGTTCCCGGGATGTAAAGTACAAAATAAAAGAAGTCGCTGAAATGGTAGGATTTACGGATCCGTTATATTTTAGTCGCCGATTTAAAGAACATATCGGTATATCTCCAAAAACATATCTAAATAAATTCATGAATAATCCATAGATTTTCATGAAAATGATATTCACAAAGGAATTCGCTCTGATACAATTAATAGTGATAATCATTATCAATGTTGTTTATGGAGAAGGATGTGTTATTTAGTGTTGAATAGTAGTGACGGATTATATGATATTACTATTGTTGGCGGAGGACCGGCAGGACTATTTGCGGCATTTTATGCAGGTTTACGTGAAATGAAAACGAAGATTATAGAAGCTGATAGTAAACTTGGTGGTAAAGTTCATGTATATCCACAAAAAATGGTTTGGGATGTAGGGGGACTAACTCCTTTGACTGGAAGAGAATTAATTGAGCAGTCTATTGAACAAGGACTTTCATTTAGCCCAACAATTGTATTAGATCAAGTTATAACAAGTATAGAAAAGAAGAATGACGGCACCTTTTTAGTTACGACAACTAAAGGAGATATCCATCATACCAAAACAGTAGTTATTGCAACTGGAGCAGGAGGCGTAATTCGACCAATGAAGCTTGAAGTGCCTAGAGCAACCGAATTTGAGAAGAAAAATCTCCACTATGAAGTACTTGATGTTAACGACTTTAGAGGAAAGTCATTGCTTATATCTGGTGGAGGTCCAACATCTATTGACTGGGGAAATGATTTATCTCCAATAGCAAAAGATATTACACTTATTTATCGTGGAGATGATTTAAAAGGTTTGGAAGCAACCAAAACAAAGCTTATTAATAATGGTGTGAATATTCTTTTTAATACGGAGATTTATGAATTAATTGGAGAAAACAATGTAAATGAAGTAGTACTTTATAATAATAAGAAACAAGAAACATTTTATATGGAAGTTGATGCAGTTCTAGTAAATCATGGTTATCATAAAAACAATCCTCTTCTTAAGGAAAACAGTAAATCAACAGGATTGGAATTAACCGAGCATTTCTATATTAAAAGTAATTCTATGGGGCATACGAATATACCTGGTATATATGGAGCAGGTGATTGTGTCTTGTATGATGGCAAATTGCAGCTGATTGCAGGTGCGTATCAGGATGCAACAAATGCAGTTAATGCTGCAAAGTTATATATTGAACCAGATGCTCATAAAGTGGCTCAAGTGTCCTCACACAATGATATTCTAGACGAAAGAAATAAAAAATATTTGTACGAACAAACAACTTAAACATTATATCAGGGGAGAAAAAAGCATGAAAAAAAATCTACTATTATTAATGAGTGCATTATTTTTAATTTTTCTAGTAGCATGTAATAATGAAAAAGGATCTGATAAAGCAGAAACAACTGATAAAGAAGTATCCAATGAGGAAACCCAAGATGAGGCAACATCTGATACGGATGAGACAAAAATCTTTACTACTGACAGTGGTGATGAGGTAGAGATACCGGCCAATCCTAAAAAAATTGTCGTACTTCATCCTGCATATGTAGGTGCATTAATTAAGTTTGGGCATAATCCTGTAGGTGTACCTTATTATGTTGACCAAGATGAGGTACTTAATGAAGCTACAGAGGGAATCGAGCGAATTGATCCTGAAGATGTTGAAGGTATTATTAATTTGGAACCAGATTTAATTATTGCTACGGCTACAGAACCTAACTTAAATAAGTTTCAACAAATTGCTCCTACAGTAACATTTGATGCAATGATTAGTACATATAAAGATAATACTAGGTTACTAGGAGAACTTGTCGGTGAAGAAGAACAGGCTCAAGCTTGGTTAGAAGAATGGGAAGGAAAAATGGCAGAGGATGCTAAGAAGTATGCTGATTTAATAGAAGGTAAGACACTTTCAATTTTTCAATCCACTCCTAAAGGGCTAATATCATTTAATACCGACTATGGGCGTGGCGGAGAAATATTATATGATGGATACGGATTTGTACAACCAGATACACTTGCTGAAATTACGAAGGATCAATTTAATGTTGAGCTGTCTACGGAGGAGTTGCCAGAATATGTTGGAGATTTCATTGTTTTAGCCACCATAGGAGATGAAGGAGCACCTGTAACCGAGACTAAAGTATGGGAAAATGCGGATGCAGTTCAAGCTGGAAGAGTAATTGAATTGGATTTATCAGTAACACGTTATAATGATCCGATATCATTAGAATTCCAACGAAAATTGATTAAAGAGCAACTTGATGCAATGGATTAAAGAACATATAACCTTTTCATAGAGATATCTTTATGAAAAGGTTTTTATCTATAAAACTGACCAAAGAGAGGGAGTAATATGAATCGACTAACAGGGAGCGGATTGACTATTGCATATGGTAATAAAATAATCATTGAGAACTTGGATATTGATAATCCGGATAAAAAAATCACTTCTATTATTGGTCCCAACGGTTGTGGAAAATCAACTTTATTGAACGCATTATGTAGACTTCTTCCAATTAAGAAAGGAAAAATACTTTTAGATGGTGATGATATAAATTCAATTGCATCAAAAGAAATTGCTAAAAAAATTTCAATTTTACCTCAATCTCCAGAGGTCGCAGATGGTCTAAGCGTTGGAGAACTCGTATCCTATGGAAGGTATCCTTATCAAAAAGGATTTGGAAGTTTATATGAGGATGATATTGATATTATAGAATGGGCTTTACGAGTCACTGGGATATCAGAGTTTAAATATAGGGCGATTAATGATTTGAGTGGTGGACAAAGACAGAGGGTATGGATTGCTATGGCTCTTGCGCAAAAAACAGACATTATTTTCTTAGATGAACCAACGACTTTCTTAGATATTGAACATCAGCTTGAAATTTTAGAATTAATTACAGAACTAAATCAAACGCAAAATACAACAATTGTTATGGTGCTTCACGACATTAATCAAGCAATTCGTTTTTCAGATTATATTATTACAATGAAAAAAGGAAAGGTTATTACACAAGGAAACATTGATGACGTGTTATCTAGTCAGTTACTTGCCAAAGTGTTCAATATTGATGCAGAGTTAAGTATAGATAAAAATACTGGAAAACCAATGATTACAAATTATCAATTAATGAAAAGAAAATATTCAAACGTATAAATTCATAAAGAAGTGAGTTAAAAAGGATGGGTTTTAAGGAAGAAGGTCAAATAAATTTTATTTTTATTTTTACTATCGCTTGTCTCTTGATGGTTATTATTTTTTTGTTGTCAATTATACTTGGGAGTGCGGAAATAAATATTCAAACAATTATTAATGCTATTTTCAATTATGACTCTACTGATATGAACCATAATATTATTGTGGATATTCGTATTCCTAGAGACATTGGTGCTTTACTTGTTGGCATGGCACTTGCAGTTTCAGGTGCTGGGATTCAGAGTGTGACAAGAAATAGTCTTGCTGATCCAGGCTTGATTGGTTTAAATTCCGGGGCTGCACTTGCGCTTGCACTAACATATGCTTTCTTACCTACCGTTTCATTTTCTATGTTAATTTTCACAAGTTTTTTAGGTGCAATGATTGGTGGAACGATGGTCATTATGATTGGGCGTTCAAGAAGAGATGGTTTTAACCCAATACGTTTAATTTTAGCAGGTGCTGCTGTCAGCGCATTGCTCAGTGCATTAAGTCAAGCAATAGCTCTTTATTTTAGGCTGAATCAATCCATTACTTTTTGGAGTTCTGGCGGTGTCTCCGGTACAACTTGGGAACAATTATATATAGGTTTTCCTGTCGTTATTATTGTAATCGTTATGTTTATTCTAATAAGCAGGCAATTATCTATTTTAAATTTGGGGGAATCAGTCGCGAAAGGACTTGGACAAAATGTTAAGCTTATCCAAGTATTCACAATGTTATTAAGTATGATGCTAGCAGGGATTGCGGTAGCAATTGTAGGGCAAGTTGCTTTTGTAGGATTAATGATCCCCCATATTGCTAGATTTTTAGTTGGTACGGATTATAAAAAGGTCATCCCATTAACAGTAGTTTTGGGAGGTAGCCTAGTTGTAGCTGCCGATACAGTTGCAAGGTTAATGGGTGAAGCACCTGTCAGTGCAATCATCTCTTTTATAGGTGTCCCTTATTTCTTATATTTAATTAAAAAAGGGGGACAAACGATATGATTGATCCACGATTAAAAAGAAAACAGTTAATTGTATTTATTATCTCATTATTCCTCCTTTTTTTAGCAATTACTTGGAGCATTACTTCCGGAGAATATAAAATGGCTGTAAATACATATTTAAAAACAATAATTGGACAGGGCGAATCTATGGATACTTTAATTTTAATGAATTTTAGAATGCCTAGAATGATTATTACTCTACTAGCTGGTATGTCTTTAAGCGTAAGTGGAGCAATCATCCAAAGTGTTACAAAAAATCCATTAGCCGAACCAGGTATTCTCGGTATAAATGCAGGTGGGGGATTTGCAATTGCTGTATTAATCATTATTGGACAAGTTAATCCAAATACATTTATTTATGTATTGCCACTTGTAAGTACGATTGGCGGTATATTAACTGCATTTTTAATTTTCTTGTTTAGTTATAATAAAGGTAAGGGAATCAGTCCTGCAAACATGGTTTTAATTGGTGTAGGATTATCTACTGCCTTATCCGGCGGTTCGATTACTATCATGCGAAAGTTCAATGAAGATCAGGCAGAATTTATTGCCACTTGGCTTGCAGGTAATATTTGGGGAGATGAATGGCCATTTGTCATCGCTTTTTTACCTTGGGTTTTAATAATTATTCCTTTCTTGTTTTTTAAATCAAATGTCTTAAATATCATTAATACACATGATCAAACGGCGAGAAGTCTCGGAGTCAGGCTAGATAGAGAAAGGATTATTTTATTATTAACAGCTGTTATCCTGTCCTCAGCTACAGTTGCAGTAGCTGGTTCAATTGGTTTTATCGGTTTAATGGGGCCACATATAGCTAAATCACTTGTTGGGCCACGACATCAGTTGTTCTTACCAATTGCATTATTGGTAGGTGCTTTTTTACTTGTGATTGCGGATACTATCGGTCAAGTAGTCATCTCTACGGGCACCATTCCTGCCGGGATTGTTGTAGCAATTATTGGCGCACCGTACTTCATATATTTAATGTATAAAACGCATTCTATTTAAAATTAATCAATATTCCTTGATTATTCAGCGCACTGACGGGATTCAGCGGTTTCAGTCTATAATTCAGCGATCTGACCGATTATTCAGCGCAAAGCCCATGACATTCAGCGGGATTTACAATAATTCAGCGAATTACAAAATTATTCAGCGCACTGACGCGATTCAGCGGTTTCAGTCTATAATTCAGCGATCTGACCGATTATTCAGCGCAAACCCCATGATATTCAGCGGGATTTTCAATTATTCAGCGAATTACAAAATTATTCAGCGCACTGATGCGATTCAGTGATTACAATCATCAGATAACCACCAAAAAAAAGTGCATTTTTTGTGGCTTATTTGGTGTGCCCTTAGAAATATTTTACATAGAAGTGTTTCACTGATTTTGTTTTCACACTATCCACCCAAGAATTTTTTTGTTCTTCTCGTTTCTTTGCGGATGACATTTTTTCGTTTTGCGTCCTTAACTTGCGGTTGCTTCGTGTAATGACCGTTTTTTTTGAAACTGCCTGATCTTGAAAAAGAAGGTCTGGACATCCTTTTTGACCAAAGAAATACCACTGATGGCCACCGCATCATTCGCATGTCTTTTTTCCAATCCCAAAAGCTCGTTGCGGTGTCGTTTATGATTTAGGCCAGCAGTGATTCAATTGGTAGGAGGATAATGACGAATAGAACTATTGACGGAAGAGCAGCAAATAATTAGTTGAACGAAAAACTAGGATTTCATTTTATTTAAAAAATGAATTCTAGTTTTTTTAGTTGGATTTTAATTTTGTATCGAAGTGTTCGATCCTCTGTAAGGAATTTAATATAAAAAACAAATCGTAATCATTCCTATTTACAAATCGTAATCATTACGATATAATTTGGAAACAACAAAATTTAAGAAAGGGAGTAGAGAATGAAATTCATTAAATCATTCGTATTTTTATTATTTTTAGTTTTTGTGACTGTGGGTTGTTCTTCAACAAATGAAGACACTAAATCGGATCTAACCATCTATACTACAGTCTATCCACTGCAATACATAGTGGAGGAAATTGGAGGGGATACGGTTACTGCTCATTCTGTTTATCCACCTGGAGCTGATGGACATACATATGAACCCACCTCTAAGGAAATGGGAGAGTTTGCTAGAAGTGATGCATTTATTTATATAGGTGAAGGTATGGAGGGGTTTGCCGAGAGTATCTCTAGTGCATTAGGTTCGCAAGATGTGAAGTTAATTGAGATTGGAAAACATGAGGAGCTTTTCCATCATGAACATGCCGACCATGATCACGATGGACACAACCACGAACACGGGGATGACCATGATCACGAAGGGGACGACCATGATCATGACGGAAATGATCACGAACATAGGGATGACCATGATCACGATGGACACAACCACGAACACGGGGATGACCATGATCACGAAGGGGACGACCATGATCATGACGGAAATGATCACGAACATAGGGATGACCATGATCACGATGGACACAACCACGAACACGGGGGTGACCATGATCACGATGGACACAACCACGAACACGGGGATGACCATGATCACGATGGACACAACCACGAACACGGGGGTGACCATGATCACGATGGACACAACCACGAACACGGGGATGACCATGATCACGATGGACACAACCACGAACACGGGGATGACCATGATCACGAAGGGGACGACCATGATCATGACGGAAACGATCACGAACACGGAGATGACCACGACCATGACGGACATGACCATCAAAATGATGGAGATGAAGCAACTACTGCAGTATCCATCAATGGGTTAGCTGATCATTACCATACAGGAGATACGATTGAACTTACTGCAAAACATAATGAGGACTCAGATTATGATCACTGGCACTGGTTTACACGTAATTCAGATTCAGAAGAATGGGAAATGGCAGAAGATCAAAATGAAGGTACTTATGAAGGAAAAGCTACTATTTCTGAACAGCAAATAAAGGCCGAGCTATATGATGACAATCATGAACTTGTTGCCGAATCAAATCCAGTAACGATTGTCATTGATGATCACGAAGATCATGATCCCCATATTTGGACTGATCCACTACGAGTCATTAAAGTTGCGGAAATAATAAAGGAGGAGCTAATTGAATTAAACCCTAATGAAGAAGCTCTTTACAACGAAAATTTTGATGCATTAAAAAGCAAATTAACAGAATTAGATGAAAGATACAAGAATCTACTTGATACAAAAGAAAATAAGCATATTATCGTTTCACATGCAGCTTTTGGTTATTGGGAAGAACGGTATGGTATCGAACAAATTCCAATTAGTGGGTTATCTTCTAGTGAGGAGCCATCACAAAAGGCATTGACTGAGGTTATAAAAGCTGCAGAAGAGTACAATTTAGATTACGTTCTTTACGAACAAAACAGCAAGAACCGTCTCTCTGAAATTATTCAAGACCAAATTGGTGCGGAAGCTGTAATGATTCACAACTTAGAAGTGAGAACAGAAGAAGATATTGAAAATGAGAAAGACTATATTGAACTAATGGATGATAATCTAAAAGTGCTTGATAAGACAACAAAGTAAGATGTTACTGGGGCTGGGCAATAACTAAAATGCTACCCTCAAAGACGAACAATGAATTACCTTAGCGGAGGAAATATACGTATACTTCTGCGGGAGGTCGGCTAGTGACGGTCACGTCCTGTGACCTACGCCGACACTAGAACATCGTGTTCGTCGAAAAGGCATCGGTGAGAACCTGCCCCGGCAAGGGGTATGCAGATGTTGGCCGCAAAGGGAGGTTTTAGTCTGCCCTCCTTAATGTACTCGAGGAAGCTCACCAGCCGCCGCCCTAAGGATAGCGAGAAGTATATTTCCGGAGCGGGTTTGCACCATAGTAGTTCGGCTTTTTCTTTGGTAAAAACACTTTTGTCCCAGCCCCATTTAAATAAGGGTTTTCCAGCTACTGTTTTTGAAGCTGTCACAATGGATCAAGTGGATATGGGTTAATATGCTTACAACAATATTGGTAATCTATCTGTGGACAAAAAAATAGTGAAAAGTTCTTGGATGACACTACATCATAGATCGATTCAGAAGAAAGATTTATTATACTTTGAGCAAAATGTATGAAAGAAGGCGTGTATGACATGATTCGTAATAAAATACCGATAACAATTTTAACAGGCTTTTTAGGTGCTGGAAAAACAACATTATTAAATCGGATACTTAAAGACAATTCAAATGAAAATGCAGCTGTAATCGTAAATGAATTTGGTGATTTATCGATTGATAGTGCGCTCATCATGAATACAAAAGAAGAAATTATTGAGATTAATAGTGGTTGTATTTGTTGTAATGTTAGAGGAGACTTAATTTCTATTTTATCAACCTTACTCAAACGATTTATAAAAGAAGAAATACATATTAATCGCGTTATCATTGAGACAACAGGGCTCGCAAATCCAGCTCCTGTTATTCAAACGTTTTTGATGGATGATCTCATGGCAAGTTGGTTTGAAATAGACAGTGTTTGTACTGTCTTAGACTCAAAACATATCTTGCAACATATTGATATAGAAACTGCTCTTGAACAAATCGCATTTGCAGATGTGTTGATCTTTAATAAAGTAGAACTCATTGATAAACAAGAATTAGATGGGTTAAAAGCAAGAATTATTGGCATAAACCCAAATGCAAAGATGTTGTTCTCTTCTAATTGTGAAATTGATATAAAAGAAATAATAGATATAAAGTCTTTTGAGTTAGGAAATAAGCTTAAAATTAATCCGCAATTGTTAAAAAACGAACATCGTCATCAACATAATGATGATATTAATTCTTTTATATTTACCGATGAACGTCCTCTTAATTTGGATAAAATTAATAAATGGTTTAGCTATCTCGTGCAAATAAAAGGGGAAAGTCTGTATCGCTATAAAGGTATTCTTCATATTGCGGATAGGAAGGAACGAGTTGTTTTTCAGGGGGTCCATATGTTGTTTTCGGGAACGAGTGACCGAAAGTGGAAAAAAGATGAAGCTAAGCTCAGCAAAATTGTTTTGATTGGAAAAAACTTAAATAAACTTGAATTAGAAAAAGGTTTTGAATATTGTGTTGCAGCACAAAGATAAGAATAAAGCGCTGCACGGAGAGTGGTGAAAATGTGAATTCAAAATTATTATTACCTTTTTTACTTAGTTTCTTTCATTGTGGTTAGTTTGTTTAATTTTTTTAAGAGTGTTACATAGATTCGGACAGAAGTATACTTCGGAAAACACTTAGAAAAAAGATATCATAATCGCTAATTCAATGTATTGTAATTATATTTACTTTAGTTCTACTTAGTAGATTTATGTAAAGTAGAAAAATCGGAATTTTCCATAAATCATAACTTCAGTTTTAATGAGAGGGAGAAAACTAGTTGTCGAATTCCCGGATTATGAAGTGGGTTTCCGGGACTAGAACTGTTTCTAGCTATTCCTATTGTTGGTGGATCTATCGTGATTAGTACTTGGTATATTGCTCTTATTATTGCATCACTTGTAATAGCGATAAATGCTCAAACATCAAAGGTTGGAAACATATTAGGAATTGTACCATCTTGCTTAGCTTGGATTCCATTAGTTGGTTGGTTTTTACACTTAGTGATAGGAATTATTATAGCGATTGATGCATCTTAAAGAGACGAGGTAATCATTCCATGAACAAGGCATAAAGACTTGCCTTGTTTTTGCGATAGTATTAAAAATAAATCATTGATATTTTAGTTGTAATACTGTATTATAATTTTAACGCTTACATTTTAGATCGATCTAACCGTGAAGGGAAGATGGTCACTCAAATGTATAAATAATTTCAGCTCTGAAATTAGATCGATCCAACTAATAAAAGGAGGATTTTTCATGTCACAACCTCAGTTTTCATTAGCATATTTAACAGTATTGAATACGCCGCCGCCGGAAATGACGTATATGGCTGCACGTGCGGGGTATGATTTTGTAAGTTTACGCCCGATTTATATGGGATTACCAGGTGAACCGAATTTTTCCTTGGCTAAAAATAAAGCACTTCTTCGTGATACAAAAACAGCATTAAAAGATACTGGATTACAATTACTTGATATTGAACTAGCTCGGATCGCAGATGGCATTGATCCGAGTCAGTATGAGCCTGAGATGGAAGTTGCTGCTGAACTTGGTGGGCGTCATGTGTTGAGTAGTATATGGACAGATAATAAAGAAGAAGCAATTGATAAGTTTACAAAGCTTTGTGATTTAGCTGCTCAGTATGAACTTACTGTTGAGTTAGAGTATGTGCCAATTGCAAGCGTTTCAAATTTAGCTGGTGTAATGGATGTCTTAAATACTGTAAATAAAGCGAATGCCGGGCTGATGATTGATATTCATCATTTCCATCGTGCACATGGTACAGTTGAAGATTTGAAAAAAGTACCTAAAGAATGGTTCCGTTTTCTCCATCTCTGTGATGCGCCTGGTATCATTCCATCTGATCGCGATGAAATGGTTCGTATCGTACGAGAAGCTCGTTCATATGTCGGGGAAGGCGGAATTGATGTAGCAAGCATTATTAATAGTATCCCGCAAGTGCCATATTCAATTGAATTGCCAAATAAGCGACAATCTGAATTACTTGGCTACGAAGAATTTGCTCGCCGTTGTCTCGTGACAGCGAAAGAATATTTTGCCAAACATCCTCGCCAGCAGAAGGTTAATAGCTAACTAGGGTTATGGTATACTATCGATAAGGAAAAATGAAACGGAGTGTAACAAGATGACGACAGAAATTTTTGCAAATAAAAAAGCGCCATATGTTTGTACACCTTTAACAGGAATAACAAAGGCCGAAATTCTTGAGCAATTAGATAAAATTTTGCCACAGGAGCCAGATCTTATTGAATGGAGAGCAGATTTTTTAACAGATTTAACTGATGTTGAACTTGTGGTAGGACTCGTTCAAGAAATCAAAGGTAAAACAGACATCCCATTATTATTTACTATTCGGGCAGAGCATGAAGGTGGGGAAAAAATTACGTTAACCGAAGAAGATAAAGTATCTTTAATTAGCAAGGTTTGTAAACAAACAGATGTTGATTTCGTTGATTATGAAACGTCAAATGAAGATAAGTATTTAAAAACGTTACGTGATATTTCTAAAGAAAACAATAAACAATTAATTTTATCTTATCATAATTTTAAAGTGACTCCGGATAATGATGAGATCATTGAACGTGCTCGTCAGGCGGAGGCTTATGGAGCGGATATAGCAAAGTTTGCGGTAATGCCAAACTCAAAAGAAGATGTACTTCGTCTGCTTGAAATAACAAAAACAATTGACGATATGCTTGAAGTACCAGTAGTGACCATGTCAATGGGCGATCTTGGCGGATTAAGCCGTATCGTTGGCTGGGCTTATGGTTCAATTATTACGTTTGGTGTCGGTGTAGAGTTATCCGCGCCAGGACAAATTCCGGTTAAAAAATTGCGTGAAGCGATTCAGTTAACGCAAGATTTAGTACCTAGCTGGGAGTAGAAGTGATTAGGGTGCGAAAGTTCTTTATTTAAAGAAATGTCGAGTCTGAAGCAATGTGACTTACTTGCGGTTCAGTTTGCGTTTTGATATTGGGTATAAAATAAGGCTGGGGACAGGGGAACTTGTCCTCTTTTTCATCTTATGAAACATGCTACAATGGATGTGAAGGAGAGGTGGTATCAATGTTTAAAAAGATAATATGGACCTTCATTATTGTGATTGTAGCATTAATTGGATGGTTTACTTATATTGTTTATACTGATTTTTCAGCTTCTGAACAACCTGTTACGGAAGAACCGGCTGAAACCGAAACAGAATCTCCTCAAGAAGAGGGAGAAGAAGAACCGATTTTACTGAATGAACAGGGAGATGAAGATAAAAATCCTTTTAATACAACAATGAAACAGGAAGAAGTAACCGAAGAGGTGATGAGAGATTTCATTCATAAAATGTCTCATCAAAAAATAGAAGCTGAAGCAAAATGGGGATTAATTGAAATCACAGATGAACGGATTGACTGGTTACTAAAAAGCGTAGATAAAACAAAAGAACCTCTACAACATAAAGAAGTGTACAAAAAAATTTTAACACGTTGGGCGGATGGTGACTTTTCGCATGCTGTCGAAGATCATAATACGATCTGGGAAATGCAAGGTGGAAATATCGGCGAAGCCATTAGATTGTTAACCGCAGAAGAAGAGAAGGCATATTTGGAAAGTAAAAGAAAATAAGTTCACGAGAAAATTGAGTGCGCTTACTATTTTACATCCCATCAATTGAATAGTAAAAAAAATAGACGCCGATGTTTTAATAGAAAGGAAGATTCGATGAGTGAAAATATAATGAGTAACAACCCATATTGGGATCATATCGGCTTAAAAGAAGTTGAACTTAATGATGGTCACTCTGTTCTTGAATTGCCCGTTATTCATGAAATTACACAGAGTCAAAAACGGTTCATGGCGGAGTGATTGCAAGTCTTGTCGATGCAGCGGTTGGGGATGCCCTCAGGTCACAAGTTGAAAAAGGGATGGGCGGTGTGACGGTTGAAATGAAGGTCAATTATTTGCGCCCGGCTGTCGGAGAAACGCTAATTGCTAAAGGGCGAGTAGTCAAACAAGGAAAATCAAAATCACTCATCGTCGGCGAAGCAGTCATTGAGAATGACCAAGGCGAAGAAGTTGCAATTGGCCTGGCAACCTATATGATGAAACCGAGAGAATAATTAGAAAGAAGGGATAAAATGACAAAAAAAATAACGATCAGAGGTACAGATTTAGAAGTGAATCCAATTGGACTTGGTACGAATTCAGTTGGAGGACAAAAATATTATCCGAATATTACAGATGATGATGGACGAGCATTTTTAAAAACGGCGATTGAACATGGAGTAGACTTCTGGGATACTGCATTTACATACGGTCCAAAGCGGTCCGAAGAAATTATCGGCGAAGTGCTGGAGGAAACGGGTGAGCGGAAAAATATTGTTCTAGCTTCAAAAGCGGCACATAAATTTGTTGAAGAAAAGACGGTGTTTGATAATTCCCCTGCATTTTTGAAACAAGCTGTGGAAGATAGTTTGAAACGGTTGCGAACGGACTATATTGATCTGTTTTACATTCATTTTCCGGATGAGGACACGCCAAAATATGAGGCGGTTGGTGCGTTAAAGGAATTAAAAGATAAGGGAATAATTCGTGCGATTGGTGTGTCGAATTTTTCACTCGATCAGCTGAAAGAAGCGAACCGTGATGGGTATGTCGATGTGTATCAAGGACTGTATAATTTGATTGAGCGGGAAAATGAGCAAGAATTGTTTCCGTATACGATTGAAAACGACATTTCATTTGTACCGTTTTTCCCATTTGCATCTGGGTTACTTGCAGGAAAGTATACGGAGGACACAACTTTTCCAAAGGGAGATACCCGTTTATCTAAGCCGCATTTCCAAGGAGAGGCATTTAAAAAACATTTAGAAAAAGTTGATAAGCTACGTGCGATTGCGGAGGCAAAAGATGCGGAAGTGGCGCATATTGTCCTCGCTTGGTATTTGACGCGTGATGCGATTGATGTTGTAATTCCGGGAGTGAAGCACAGTGATCAGGTGATTAGTAATTTACAAACGCTTGAACTGGAGTTGACAAAGGAAGAGATTAATAAAATAAATGAATTCTTTCGTTAAAGAGATAATGCTTCCAAGGTTGTCTCTAGGATATTAAAACCATGGCTAAAAAATTTAATTCGTTCATTATAATTATTAGGATGGAAATATAAAATATTAAAATTTACTTAGTGTTATTATGATTTAAGCTTATTGCTACAATAATTTTAAGTCAATGTTTAAAGTTTAATTTTTTATTCTATACAAGGGGGATTATTTATGATTGGAGTTGTGGCGCCGTATTCTGATTTTAAAAAAGAAATTAAACAAATTGCTTCTAGCATGACAATACCGATAGTGGTAGAAGTGGGAGCATTACAAGCAGGGTTATCAAAAGCAAAGCAAATGATTCGCAATCATGAAGTGAAAGTGATTGTTGCCCGTGGTGTTACAGCAAATTTCTTAAAGTCAAAACTCGATATTCCAATAATAAAAATAGATGTAACGAATTACGATATTGTCCGAACAATAAATGATGCTAAAAAAATTGATAAGTCTATAGTTTTAATCGATCATTTTGAAAGTTCTCGTCGTATTGACCTCAGTACAATTAGTGAAATGCTTAATGTCGATATAGACTTAAAGTTATATGAAAATGAAAGAGATATTTCTAACCATATTCATGAAGTAGCAAAGACAAAAGAAAATAAACCAATTGTAGGAACTGCAGAGTGTATGAGACATACTGCCGGTAAAATTGGAGTGCAATCATTTATAGTGTTCTCACAGACTGATTCGATGACTGAATCTCTTTTAAGAGCTCAAGAATCATTAGAATACTTTTCAAAGGAAAGAAAAAAGCAAAAACATTTACAGTCAATTATTTCAAGTGCATTTGATGGTGTAATATCTATGAATTCTAAAGGGATAATAACTGTTTGTAATGATGTCGCAGCAAATTATCTTGGAATCCACTCAAAAGATATTATTAATAGAAAGGCAAAAAATATCCAATTAATGCTATTTAAAAAACTTGTTGGTGATTATTCACCTGCTTCCAAGCAAATCATTAAAAATGGAAATAAAAGTTATGTATTGAATCGCGTACGTTTAGGCGAGAAAAGTATGGTAATCACTTTCCAAGAAACTGAATCATTTTTAGTAATTAATGATGATATTAGAAGTGAACTTTACCAGCGGAGATTTTTTGCTAAGCATAAATTTGATGATATTATTTATCGGGGTAACAAAATGGAACAAGTAATAGCATTGGGGAAAGCTTATGCAAATTCAGAAAGCAATATTTTAGTTTATGGAGAAAGTGGGATTGGTAAAGAGTTAATGGCACAAAGTATACATAATGAAAGTAAACGAAAAACAGGTCCGTTTATTGCGGTGAATTGTGCTGCACTACCAGAAAATTTACTAGAAAGTGAATTGTTTGGTTACGAAGAAGGAGCTTTTACCGGTGCAAAAAAAGGTGGGAAACCGGGTTTGTTTGAAATGGCTCACGGTGGGACCATATTTTTAGATGAAATTGGAGATATATCACCTACTCTGCAAGCGAGATTACTAAGAGTTCTTCAGGAAAAAGAGGTTCGCCGTATTGGAGGCGAGCGAATATTATCAGTTGATTTCCGTGTAATTTCTGCGACGAATAAAAATTTAATCCAGTCGGTAGAAAAGGAAGAATTTAGAAGGGATTTATATTATCGATTAAATGTTTTACATCTTTTTATTCCAGCTTTACGTCACCGTAGAGAGGATATAGAAATATTGCTTGATACATTTTTAGAAAAGCATGGTGTAAATTCTAGAATCATATCAGAAACAACAAGGAGACTGTTAATTCAATATGATTGGCCAGGAAACATTCGAGAAATGGAAAATTTTATTGAACGGGTGTCCGCTGTAGATGATCATTATAAAGGGACTATTATCAATCTATTAGATAAAAAATACCAAGAAGAAAAGAGTGCCAAAAAGGATAATAATGATTTAGAAAGTGAGTATTTGACAATCAAAGTAGAAAGCATGGAAGGAATGGAAAGACAAATTATTGCTGAACTATTAATTAGACATGACGGAAATCGTTCTAGTTTAGCAGAAGTATTAGGAATTAGTCGCACGACGCTTTGGAAACGAATGAAAGAACAAGCCCAAGTAAAATAATTCCATCTATTTGATAACGCTATCTTCATTTGATAGCGTTTTTGTTTTTTAAAATAAAAAACGTGTTCAATAATGTAACAAAAACTGTTCACTAAAAAAATAGAATGTTCGTAATTTGAACAAAAAGAAAAAATGCTTAATTTCTTTAATTAAAAAAATTAAACTTTAATTTAAAATATATAGAGTTTTGTTGATAACGCTGATAAAATATAATATTTAAAAAATTCATACCCGAAAAAAACCTATTTTCGGATATGTTGGCACGAATATTGCATGATTTAGTGAGTGAACATAAAATTAAGGAGGAATCATCATGGATCACTTTTTAAGTCCAACACAACCAGAAGAAATGGAGTTACAAAATGTTTTATATGAAAAGAAGGGTGCTGTAGCAACTGTTACAATTAATCGTCCAGAAGTTTATAATTGTTTAAATTTTAGGACATTACGTGAGTTGGCTTATGTTTTTGAAATGGCTTCATGGGATGACGAAGTGGGAGTTGTCATCTTGACAGGTGCTGGAGATAAAGCGTTTAGTACAGGTGCGGATATGAAAGAACAAAATGAACAAATTTTAGAAAGACCTCGAAACTATTGGAAATGGATGGGTCAGTTTTTAGAAGCTCATAAAAAGTTACTCAATATTGGAAAGCCAACAATAGCACGTATTAACGGAATGGCTGTTGGAGGTGGAAATGAATTTAATATGACTTGTGACTTAGCAATTATGGCTGACCATGGCTATATTCGCCAAGTAGGTAATTCACACGGTAGTGTTGCAGCTGGAGGAGCAACTCAATGGTTACCGATCATGGTTGGTGATCGTCGTGCAAGAGAGATCCTTTGGTTAAACGAAGAAATCTCAGCAGAAAAGGCACTTGAGTGGGGCTTAGTAAATGAAGTTGTTCCATTTAACAAATTAGATGAAGCAGTAGAAGTAATGGCACAGAAATTATTGAATAAACTACCAGAGTGTTTACGTTACACGAAAGAGCAAACAAACTTCTGGAAGAACATGTCTTTCGATTTAACAACAGGTCATGCGCGCGACTGGCTAACTGAACATACAGCAAAATATGAGACTCATGAAGCAATGCTTGCATTTAGTGAAAAGAGACTACCAGACTATAAAATGCTACGTGAGCGTTTAAGCACAGGAGAATCGTATGAGCATATGTGGGGAGCGCCGTCACTAGATTGTAATGAGTGTGGAGCGAAAGATATCCCAGAGCATTTTAAACATTGTGGAGTTTGTGGATCTCCATTATCTAATTAATTTGAAGACATCTTAGAAACATTTAATCTACGAAATTATTTTCCGATTAATTGACTGGAGATTTGCTGAGACTGCCCGCAAGTGAAAAAAATAAAACAACTTTTTCTATGGGCAGTTTCTTTATACTATTGCTGTAAGCGCATTCATAAAAATTGTAGGTAAATTTTACCAAATGATGGCTTATGTTTTATAGTTAAAAATTTCAAGGAGGGAATTCAATTGAATAAAAATTTATCAGAAAGAGTAGCGGATCTCTATAGTCGTTATTTTCCGGATGCATTTATTTTTGCGTTACTGTTAACGTTTATTTCAATAGTATCGGCAATCCTTTTTACAGATTCATCAACATTCGGCGTTTTAGGTTATTGGGCCAATGGTATGCCTGACCTATTTCTATTTGCTTTCCAACTAGTCATTACGTATGCTGCAGCATTAGTGCTTGTTGATACACCAATTATGAAAAAACTAATAAGAAAAATGGCGAACTACGTTAAGTCACCAAGTGCTGCCTATGTATCAACTAGTATTATCGGAGCATTAACTTCTTTTTTAGGGTGGTACTTCGGACCAGTTATTACTTCCTTATATGCACGTGCTATTGGTCAAAACGTGGATGGAGTGGATTATCGACTACTTGCCGCTGTTGCCTATTCATCCTTTACGATATCGTTAACTGGAATTTCCGGAACGATTCCGTTATACGTAGCAACAGAAGGGGAACTTACGGAATTACTCGGTGGACTATATTCATTAAAAGAGACTACATTTTCCGTCATGAACTTAGTAACAGCATTTCTAATCGTTACTTTCACTACGATTATTTTCTACTATATTGGAAAAGGCAAAAAAGAAATTGTTACATTTAATGATCTTGCAATCGATAAAGAAGTTGCTGCTGCACTTGAGGAAGTAGACGATCATAACCAAAAACAAAACCATACAACATTTGCAGAAAAAATTAATCATTTTCGCCCGATCATTTTCGTTATCGGATCTTTAGGTCTTCTGTATTTAATTTATTTTTTAGGGTTACATGGACTCGATGGATTAAACTTGAACACGGTAGCATTCATTGCGATTACTTTAGGATTCCTTGTTCATCAAAATCCAACGACTTACGTTGAATCTTTTTCAAAAAACATGAATGCAACAAGTAGTATTGCACTTCAGTTCCCGCTCTATGGTGGAATTGCAGCAATTCTTTTTCAATCTGGACTAACAGACGTCATTACACAATGGATTGTTGGTATTTCTAATACTGCAACGTATCCAATCTTCACATTTTTAATTACAGGATTCATCAACTTGTTCATTCCATCTGCAGGGTCTCAATTTGTCGCTACAGCACCATTCCTTGTACCTGCAGGAGTAGAACTAGGAGTAGATATTCCGCGGATCATTATGGCAATTACGTATGGAGATCTTTGGACAAACATGATTCAGCCATTTTGGGCATTGTTATACTTCCCGATACTTAGCTTGGGAACTCGTTTAACGGTTCGTGACTTTATGGGGTATTGCTTACCTATCCTTGTACTACTTGGTGTTATTTGGATTTTAGGATTAACATTTTTACCACTTTAATCGATTAGACAGCATAGAAAGAGTTTTATTAGATACTCTTAAACAACAATTAAAAGGAGATGGAGAAAAATGACTGCAAAGACAAAAAATCTTCCTTATTACTACAAATCAGTAGATTGGAACAAATTGGTAAGTGAATATGAACCTCCAATTGAATTTATGGAAGGAACTTGGAAATGGAGCCGAGATCAAATAGAAAGTACGCAATTAAAAAGGCTACATGAAACACTTGAAAAAGGATCCAAAATTCCTTTTTTCCAAAGACTATGGAAAAAACACGACTTTACTCCAAATGATGTAAAGAGTCTTGATGATGTAAGTAAAATTCCTAGTTATACAATTGATGATATCCGGGATAGTATCGATCGTGAACCACCGTTTGGAGATTATCAAGCGTATCGATTTGAAGATGGTAAACATACTCCACTAAGGATCTATATGAGTGGTGGGACGACAGGGGCTCCAAGACCGACGATTTATTCGTCATGGGATCGAGAAGTAGGGGCAATTTTAAGTGCTAGAACTTTTTACATGCATGGAATTCGTCCGGGAGATGCCGTGATGAACTCGTGGGCATATTCCACTCATAATGCGGCATGGATTATGGATCATGGGTTGTGGCACTGGTTAGGGTGTACGCCGATTACAACAGGTATTGGAAATGTAACACCTACTGAAAAACAAGTAGAGCTTGCCAAAACATTTGGTGTTACCTCTATCTTAGCAACATCGGATTATTTAGTTCATATTGGAAACACAGCCAAAAAGATGGGAATTGATCCTAAAACAGATTTAAATTTAAAAACTTTATCTGCTTTTGGTACGAAAGAGCCAGTGGAAAAAATGTTCGGCATTCCAGTGTATGACTCGTATGCATTCCATGAAGTACAATATGTCGCTTCCGAATGTGAAGCAGAATCAGGACTGCATATATTTGAAGATGCATTTATCGTTGAAATTGTTGACTTTGAAACAGGAGAGCCTTTACCACTGGGGCATCGTGGAAATGTTGTTGTAACTGCATTGTATAAAACAGGAACGCAACAAATCCGTTATAATATTCAGGATATTTCTGCAAGCTTTAAACTTGAGAAATGTACATGTGGAAGTTGGCATCGAAAAATTGATTACTTCCAAGGCCGAAGTGACAATATGGTTAAACTTCGCGGAATCAACATTTGGCCAGAAGCGATCGGAGATATTGTGAACGAAAGTCCAAAAGTAAATGGTGAATACTTCTGTTATGTAGAGCGAATTAATAACCGAGAAGAAATGACGGTTCTTGTTGAACCAAAATTTTCAAGTTCTGATAAACATGTTCTCAAACTAGAATTAGAAGAGGAGCTAAGAAGAAGAACTGGTGTTAAAATTTACGTCCAAATTGTTGAAGAAGACTCTTTACAAGAACTTACGGGTCATGGTTCCAGGGCTAAATTAGTACGTTTTGAAGATCGACGTTAAGAGCACAGCGGTAATATGTCAAGTCCTTAAAACAAGAAAATTGGAAATTTATTTCAGCAATCGTTAAAAACCACTAAAAATGAGCAAGCCAAATATTACTGAATATTCCGAGCTTTGCTGTTTCCAATAATCAAACAGGGGCAGATACCCTCATTAAAAAAAATGTTGGAAACATGCGAAAAGCATAAATTAAATTCAATGAAAATAGGGATGGAAGCTACATCAAACCTTGGTTGGCACCTTGCACATCATTTAAGAGACCAACTTCAAACCGACATAGAAGACAATTAATGGGACGCTGCTTCCCCTTCTAAGGCACCGGGTGAAGCAGGTGAAACGAGTAAAACAAACAGGGTGGATGAGGGAGCTATTAATGTAGCTACTCAACCATCTAAAACAGAATTAATTCTGGAAATTGATTTAGGGTCTTTCTGGTTGTCCGGATCAACTGGAAATTCGCCTAAATCTAAGCTCTAAATATATTATACGAGGAGGTATCGGGAGTCATGGGAATTTCAAACAAAACGATGAAAGGAATTGTATTACACGAACATGGCGGTATAGAGCAATTAAGCTATGAGGAAGATATTGAACTAAAACCATTAAAAGCGGATGAAGTGCGTGTCCAAGTAAAGTACTGTGGGTTAAATCATTTAGATATTTGGCTGCGCAAAGGGGGGACGGGAGACCGGCTATCTCTTCCGCAAATTCCAGGTAGTGATGTAGTCGGTATTATCCATGAAGTAGGGAACAAAGTTAACCATGTAGATGTAGGTGATGCAGTCGTTCTTTACCCGGGTAAGGGTTGTGGTTCTTGCTCATCTTGTATAAAAGGAAGAGAAACATTATGTCAGCATTTTGAAGTTCTTGGATATAACAATGACGGTGGTTATGCTGAATATGTTACAATTCAAGGGAAACGAGCCGTAAAAATTACGAATGACGAGCTGAGGTCTTGGTCTGGAGTTCCGATTGCATATGTTACTGCTTGGAATGCACTTGTTACAAAGGGGAAAATGACTGCGAATGATACAGTTTTCATTTGGGGCGCTTCCGGCGGACTTGGCTATGCTGCACTGTCGATTGCAAAAGCAATTGGAGCGAATGTCATAGGAATTGTCAGCTCAAAAGAGAAGAAAGAATTTTTACAGGAAAAAGGATTTACGGATGTCTCGTTCATCGTACGTGATGAGGATATTGTAAAACAAGTCCGGGAGATAACGAATAAGGTAGGGGCGGACATAGTTTTAGATCACGTTGGTCGTAAAACTTTTAATGATAGTTTACGAATGCTTGCGCGTGGTGGAAGACTAGCATTTTGTGGAATAACGACAGGTCCTTTTACAGAAGTAGATTTACGTTTAATTTTTGGAAAACAATTGACAATTACAGGTTCATGGATGGGAGATCTACAAGACTTTCATGAAGTTGTAAATTTAATCGAGAAAAAGAACGCATTTCCGCATATTCATCAGGAATTTCTACTAATCGAAGCTGGAAAAGCACAAGCATCTTTAGAAGCTGGAGATCATATTGGTAAGATTATCTTAAAAGTAGATACAAATGATAAATAAATAGTATCAATTTCATAAATGTTAATTTTGAAAATAAATCTGAACAAAAAAAGTACGTGGTTTTACTCACTAACAAATAAGACTTGGAACGGCAGGTGGTCGATTCTTGGTCGGCTATAGATACGGTCACGTCCTATGGCCTACGCCGACACTAACACGTCGTATTGCGTTGGTCGATAATAAACGTCACGTTAAGGGACTACTACTAAAGGCTGGTCTACCATAAAGATTTGTGACGTCATCGACACTTGCACATGATGTCTGTTGCGGGAAGAAAGGCTTAACGGACGCTAGTAAAAAAAGCGACCACCTAGAGTGAACATCAATAACTAATTTTTATTGGGGATCTTTAAATTGAATTATTATATTGATACAAATGATATATTAAACAATGTATTATATTCAAACAGTTTTTATTAGAGAAATAGATTTAAACTAGGAGGACAACATGAAGATTAAACATATTTTAGTAGTTGGTTCAGGTATTATGGGAAGTGGAATTGCATACGCCAGTGCTGTTGGTGGATTTGAAACGACTGTGTATGATATCGAGGATGAAAGTCTAGATAAAGCAAGAGCTTATCATCAAGAAATGTTGCAAAAAGGAGTCCATCGGAACAAGATTTCCAAAGAAACTCAAGCAACTGCAATAGAAAATCTAAATTATTCAACAGACTTAAAAGAATCAGCAGAAAAAGCAGACTTTGTCATTGAAGCAGTACCTGAAGTACAAAAAATTAAACAAGATGTATTTGAAAAGCTAGATCAATACGCTCGAGAAGATGTAATTCTTGCGACCAATACATCAACAATGAGTCCGACAGAAATTGGATCGTACACAAATAGACCGGAAAAAGTTATTGCAATGCACTTTTTCAATCCAGTTCCACTTATGAAGCTAGTAGAAATTGCTCGTGGACTAGAAACGAGCGATGAAACAGCAGAATTAGTAGAGGCTGTTGCGAAACAAATGGGGAAAGAAACGGTGTTAATAAATGAAATGCCTGGTTTTGTAACGAGCCGAATTAGTAGTATGGTCGGAAATGAAGCGTTTAACATGCTCATGGAAGGAGTCGGGACACCTGAGGAGATTGATAAAGCGATTGAGATCGGATTAAATTATCCAATGGGACCTTTTAAATTGGGAGATTTAGTAGGACTGGATACAAGATTAAGTAACCTAGAATATTTACATTCTACTTTAGGGGATCGTTTTCGCCCAAGTCAGCTGCTCGTAAAATATGTGAAAGCAGGAAGGTTAGGACGTAAAACAGGCAAAGGGGTTTATGATTACAATGACAACTAATTTAAAAGAATATAGCAATTTAAGATTATCTATCGAAAACTTTATTGGAAAAATTCAAATTTACCGTCCAGAAAAACGAAATGCCATGGATCCCCAAAGTTGGGCAGAGTTAGATTGTGCGGTTGCCGAATTAAATGATAATGATGGTGTCCGTGTTATCGTGATTACTGGACATGAAAAAACGTTTGTCGCAGGAGCCGATATTCAATGGATTCATGACCGTAAACCACTTGATATCTACGGGCTAGCAGTGCAAGATGTATTATTAAATGTTTACAACTCAAATAAACCTGTCATTGCGGTAATTAATGGCTATGCACTCGGTGGCGGTTGTGAACTCGCACTTGCATGCGATATTCGTGTAGGATGTGAAACAGCACAACTTGGCCAACCAGAAATTAATCTTGGAATTTTGCCTGCTGGCGGTGGTACCCAACATTTAACGCGAATTGTCGGCCTAGCGAAGGCAAAAGAAATGATTTTTACCGGAGATTTTATCGACGCTGAAGAAGCGCATCGACTTGGACTATTAAACCATGTCGTTCCAAACGATGAGCTGATGGACAAAGCATATGAAATCGCAAGAAAAATTGCGAAAAAATCGCCAATTGCTGTACAAATGGTAAAAATTGCTTTAAATCAAAGCCCGACAACGGACTTACCTTCAGGGCTTGCTCTAGAAAAATCGTTACAAGCTGTGTTATTTAGCACAAAGGATAAAAAAGAAGGAACAAAAGCATTTTTAGAAAAAAGAAAACCAATATTTAAAGGTGAGTGACATGGCAAAGAAAGAAGTATACATCGTTGATGCAGTGAGAACACCAATTGGAAGGTTTAAAGGTGCCTTAAAATCCGTACGAACGGATGATCTTGCAGCGACCGTCATTAAAGGACTTGTTGAAAGAAATCCGGACGTTCCAGTTGAGGAAATTGAGGAAGTCGTATTAGGTAACGCAAATGGTGCAGGAGAGGAAAATCGAAATGTTGCCCGTATGGCTGTATTACTTGCTGACCTCCCAATTGAAGTAGGTGGCACAACTTTAAACCGCCTATGTGGGTCAGGGTTAGATGCTGTGAACTATGCAGCTCGAGCCATTCTAGCTAATGAAGGAGATATTTTCATTGCTGGCGGAACTGAAAGTATGACCCGAGCTCCATTTGTAATGGCTAAAGCGGAAACAGATTTTCAACGAAGTGTTGAAATTTATGATACAACAATTGGTTGGCGTTTTCCAAATCCAAAAATTGAAGAAAAATATGGTATTGATTCCATGCCGGAAACCGCAGAAAAAGTTGCACAAAAGTACGAAATTTCTCGGGAGGCACAAGACGAATTTGCACAAAATAGTCAAATGAAAGCAAAAGCTGCAATCGAAGCTAATCGTTTTAAAGAAGAAATCATTCCAGTTGAAATTACTGGGCAAAAAGGCCAAACGACGATTGTTGATACAGATGAACACCCAAGGCCAAATTCAACTTTGGAAGGGTTAGCGAAATTAAGTCCGATATTTAAAGATGGCACGGTAACAGCTGGGAATTCATCTGGTATTAATGATGGCTCTTCTGTATTGCTTCTTATGAGTGGGGAAAAAGTAAAGGAATTAGGGGTAAAGCCGTTAGGAAAATATATTGTTTCAGCTATTGCGGGATTGGAACCTGAAGTAATGGGGCTTGGACCAATTTATGCTTCACAAAAAGCATTGAGACGAGCTGGTTTAAAAGCAAATGATATGGATTTAGTGGAATTAAATGAAGCCTTTGCTTCCCAATCTATAGAGTGTATAAAGCAGTTGGAATTTCAAACGGACTTCGTTAATGTTAATGGTGGGGCTATTGCTTTTGGACACCCTTTAGGAGCAAGTGGGGCCAGAATTTTGACAACACTCTTACATGAAATGCATAAGCGTGAGCATATAAACTATGGTCTTGCAACGATGTGTATCGGTGTAGGTCAAGGAATTGCAACTATAGTTAAAAAATGTTAAGAGTTCTATATTATATGTCATTTTAATAATTCGAAATAAAAGAGCTGTCCCCTAAATCCAATATCACTGGTTCATGGGACAGCTCCTTTAATAATTTATGAATTACATCTTTTTGCTTTTTGTAGGTGTATGAAGATTTAATTATTATTTTTCATATTTAATATTAATAATGCAGTACTTGGACATTTTTGATAAGGTTAAATGTAAAATTATAGCTAAAGTAGGGATTTATTATGGACCGTTCTTCCTCAATTCTTTTTTTATTATTTGCAACTATACTATGGGGAGGTAATTTTGTGATAGGGCGTGCAGTTATAAGTGAATTGCCTCCATTTACTTTAGCATTTTGGCGATGGTGCATTGCATTTATGGTGTTTTATCCATTTGCTTGGTCTTTTCTAAAACGTGATTGGAATCTTATACGCAAACATCTAGTGCCAATTTTTTTCATGGCACTAACAGGTGTCGCTAGCTATAGTTCTTTGATTTATATTGCGCTCCATAAAACTACTACTATTAACGCAGCTATTATGAACACAACTGCGCCTGTCATTATTTTTATTATTTCATTTATTTTTCTAAAAGAACGTTTAACTATGATTCAAATTGTCGGAACAGCCATTTCTCTCATAGGCGTCTTATTCATTATTTCAAAAGGATCTTTTATGTCGTTGTTAAATGTGTCATTCAATATTGGAGATTTATTTGTTCTTATTGCTGTTATTGCATGGTCTATATATTCTGTATTAACCAAAAAATTCTCTTCAATACTACCTGGACATTCTACCTTCTTCATAAGTATGTTGTTTGGAATACTGATTCTTTTACCATTGTTTATACTTGAATCTGTATATACTACGCATGATATAACATGGTCTTTTATGTCTATTTTCGCTGTTTTTTATACTGGTATTTGTGCATCAGTAGTTGCTTATATATGTTGGAATATAGGTGTTATTAAATTAGGGGCAAGCTATGCAGGAGTGTTTATGAATTTTATACCTGTGTTTGCTACATTATTTGCATTCATATTTATCAATGAAGCATTAAAGGTATTCCAAATAATGGGAGGTTTCTTTGTTTTCATGGGTGTCTTTTTAACTATGTATAGTAAATCGAAAAGAGTATAAATGTAACATTGGAAAGTTTGAATAAAAAATTTAGCGGTGAATTGGCTGAAAAAAAGATATTCAACCAGATTTTTTTTACTCAATTTTGCTTTTTTCATTTTTATATTAAGCTTAAATTGACCAGGGAAAGTCTTATTTTTTAGTTACTCCACTTTAAAAGTTTTTAACTAATTCCCCATTGACATACTACGATATAGATTACAAACGCTGGAAAACTAAAGTCAACTCATATTTAATCAATTTTTCATTTGAATCCACTCAATCATTATCTGAAATTTTTAAAACCTATTGACATGGAAAAAGGAATAATGTATTGTATCTATAACTATAATTAATGCATACGTTATTAAAACGTTATATAATGGTTTGTGAGGAGTGGGATTATGTGTAGGTATACAATTGTCAATCAAGAAACTTGTATTTCTTGTGGAAGCTGTGGGGCTATTGCACCTGAGATTTTTGCATATGATGAGGAAGGTTTATCTTATTATATAGGGGACGATAATGAGGGGAATGTGCCAGTGGATGAAGAGCTGATATATGATTTGGAGGATGCGCATGATGAATGTCCAACGGGTTCGATTAAAATATCAGATGAACCATTTGAGGGAGATCCTTTAAAAGAAGAAACCTATGTTAAGGGGGCTTAAGTGATGAGGGAAATTCACGATATAACAATAATTGGCGCAGGTCCCGTTGGTTTATTTACGACGTTTTATGCGGGTATGCGTGAGGCAAGCGTTCATCTGATTGATAGTATGCCAGAAGTTGGTGGTCAATTGTCGGCACTTTATCCGGAAAAATATATTCATGATGTGGCGGGGTTTCCAAAAATAAAGGCACAAGATTTAGTCGATCAACTTTATGAACAAGCGCTCACTTTTTCACCGAAAATTACGTTAGGCGAATCAGTGCTTCATGTGAATCGTTTGGATGAGGAAATTTTTGAGCTGATTACGACTAAAAATCGATATTTGACGCGAAATTTGATAATTACTGCAGGCGCTGGGGCATTTCAGGCACGGAAATTGGAAGTTGAAAACTGCGATAGTTATGAAGGGGAAAATTTACATTACTTTATTAAAAAACTCGATGATTTTAAGAATCACGATGTACTCATTTGTGGAGGCGGAGATTCTGCGGTCGATTGGTCACTGGCGCTTGAGCCCCTTGCTAAAAGTGTAACACTTATTCACCGGCGTGATCGTTTTCGAGCACATGAGGCGAGCTTATCGGAGTTGCGAGCATCTAATGTAGAGATTGTTACACCATTTGAAGTGGCAGAGATTTTTGGAAGCGGCAACAAAATCGATCAAGTTTTAATTAAAGAAGTAAGAGGAGAAAAGACTAGTTTACTAGATGTTGATAGTATCATTGTAAATTTCGGCTTTATCACGGATTTAGGGCCGTTAAAAAAATGGGGACTTGATATACATCGTAATTCAATTCGTGTGAATCAACAAATGGAGACAAATATTCCTGGTATCTATTCAGCTGGAGACATCTGTATTTATAAAGGAAAGCCTAAATTAATTGCAACAGGTTTTGGTGAAGCAACGATTGCAGTCAATCAAGCGAAATTACGAATTGATCCAAAGGCAAGAGTCAATGTCCATAGTACCCATTTGTTTGAAAAAACGAAAGTCATCTAAATTTTACCTATTGACTTGTTTGCGTATGGTTGATTAAATGGATTCAAGGGGGGATGGTATGTTTTATCGTTATAAAGAATTTATTCCGCAAGTAAATGAGTCCGCTTTCATTGCAGATGGCGCAAAAGTCATTGGAGATGTCAAGATTGGTGCCGAGACAAGTATTTGGTTTAATGTAGTTTTACGAGGCGACGAAGATCAGATTCGAATTGGAAACCGTTGCAGTATCCAAGAAAATACAGTCTGTCATTTGTATGAAGGATATCCATTAATTGTTGAAGATGAGGTAACAGTTGGACATAATGCAATTATTCATGGTTGTACATTGAAAAAAGGGGTCCTCATCGGAATGGGAGCGACTGTTTTGGATGGAGCGGTAATTGGAGAAAACTCCATTATTGGTGCCAATGCATTGATCCCGGCGGGTAAAGTAATCCCACCGAATTCACTCGTGCTTGGAAGTCCTGGAAAAGTTGTGCGACAATTAACCGAGCAAGATGAGGAATTATTAGATCTTACAATAAGAACATATGTAAGAAACGCAGAACAATATCAAGATCCGGCAATTTTTGAAAAAATTGAACGGGAAAAAGTGAAAGTATAGGGAACAAAAAACTTGACTGTTAATGTTGACAGTCAAGTTTTATTATGTGTGATCAGATGCTAACGGATTGGCGCATGTCCCTCTGAATTGGCACATAATTTTCGAAACCGGCACATCTCTCTTCGAATAGGCACATAATTTCTGAAATCGGCACATCTCTCTTCGAATAGGCACATAATTTCCGAAACCGGCGCATCTCTCTTCGAATCGGCACATCTCTCTCCGAATAGGCACATAATTTCTGAAATCGGCGCATCTCCCTCCGAATAGGCACATAATTTCTGAAATCGGCACATCTCCCTTCGAATAGGCACATAATTTCTGAAATCGGCGCATCTCCCTTCGAATCGGCACATAATTTCCGAAACCGGCACATCTCTCTCCGAATCGGCACATAATTTCTGAAATCGGCACATCTCCCTTCGAATCGGCACATTATTTCTGAAACCGGCACATCTCTCTCCGAATCGGCACATAATTTTCGAAATCGGCACATCTCTCTCCGAATAGGCACATAATTTCCGAAACCGACACATCTCTCTCCGAATTGGCACATAATTTCTGAAATCGGCACATCTCCCTTCGAATAGGCACATTATTTCTGAAATCGGCACATCTCTCTCCGAATTGGCACATAATTTCCGAAACGGGCACATCTCTCTTCGAATAGGCACATAATTTCCGAAACCGGCACATCTCCCTTCGAATAGGCACATAATTTCTGAAATCGGCACATCTCCCTTCGAATAGGCACATAATTTCTGAAATCGGCACATCTCCCTTCGAATCGGCACATAATTTCTGAAATCGGTGCATGTCTCCCACAATCGGTACTGTTTCCTCAGAAATCTCTCTACTGCTGTTTAATCGGTTCTCCTAATTCAAAGACGGATTCGAAAAAGCGTTTTGCAGGTTTTGATAAAATAGCATTATAGTCTTTAAATAAGGCAGTTGCTGAATCGCCCAACCATTTTTCTGGTAAAAGTTCATCTGGTAAGCTTGGGTCGATAAATAAAAATTTTCGATATTGGTGGACGAGCAATGCACTTTCTACAAAACAGCTGCTGTCACTCATTTCATTTTTACTAATTTTAT
The DNA here is from genome assembly GCF_037072025.1 of Pseudogracilibacillus sp. SO30301A. Lineage (NCBI taxonomy): Bacteria > Bacillati > Bacillota > Bacilli > Caryophanales > Bacillaceae > Pseudogracilibacillus > Pseudogracilibacillus sp. SO30301A. Next base: position 29,773 of record NZ_JAXHDD010000003.1, read on the forward strand.
TTTTATGAATAATATAGTTTTGACTGTATTGCTCAATGAATCCTGCATATTGTTCATTAATTTCATTTAAGTCCCAACACTTTTTCACTAAGTCTTGGTGTGATTGCATCCCTTCATATGATGCGTGAAAATAGGTTACATATTCTTCTACTTGATATTTTTTGATCATGAGATTGATTTCTTTTTGGAGGTTATTCGGAGTGATCCAACAACTATTTGAAAGTGGACCAAATCCACTCCATACTAGTTCCTCACGTAATTTATCACGTAAATGGCGTTTTTCTTCGGGAATATTATACAATAAAATCCACCATTTCCCGTCCCATTTCGGAACTGGCTCTTTATAAATTCTTCGAGAAGCCTCTTCCATCCGAACTTTTCCTTGTTCGGTTAACGAATAAAAACTTTTATTGCCTCGTCTTTCAGATTGTATCCAGCCTTGTTTACTCATTCTAGAAACAGCTGCCCGTACAGCTTGTTCGTTATGTCCGAACGCTTCTAGTAATTTTATTAAACTGCCAATCCAAATCACACTACCATAATGCCGAATATAATCTCCAAATATCGTAAAGATCATTGAACGAGTATTAAATTTTCTCTCCATATGAATCCCTTCTTTACTCTGAAAAAATAAAATTGATTTCTATTATAGCATAAATAAATAACCATACGAAAAAAATACGCGTCAATATTTACGTGTTAGATGAGTGGATGCATTTAGTTTGGAAAGAAGTTGAGGTATAACATCGTACAATTCAAAATAGAAATTGTGCAATTCAGATTTGAATTCACGCATTATAGGAGAAAGTTTCTCGAGGATAGGGTAGGAAAAATCAACGTTCAAAGTTACTCAATCCCTTGGAAGAATTGCAATCCAGTAAGATCCATACAGTGATTTTTGAACGGTTGGATTATTTAAAGTTTTTTGACAATAGGGCATTGACACAATTTCGCCTTATATGTATAATCATATATAATTCATAACGATAAATATACGTCATTATTTTAAATGTAATATAGAAAACTATTAGGGGGTGGATGATTTATGGGAGATTTAATCCAATTTATTATGACTGGATTAACAATAGGAAGCATTTATGAAATCGTTGCTTTAGGATTTGTAACGATTTATAGCGTGACAAAAATTATTAATCTTGCTCAAGGTGAGTTTGTCATGCTCGGTGGAATGCTCATGATTACTTTTGTCGGTATGGGGATTCCGTTTGTCATTGCTTTTATACTTACTCTCATTATGGTGACAATTATTGGATGGGTGCTAGAATTTGCTGTTTTCAGGAGAGTGAAAGACGCTGATCCGATTAGTCTTATCATTTTAACGATTGGGATTGCTATTTTGATTAGAGGGCTTGCTAGTATTGGTTGGGGGAAAGGTTCGTTTCGTTTGGAGTCATTCACAGCACATGCTCCTTTAAAAATATTTAATGCGACGATCAACATTCAAAGTATTTGGGTGATGTGTATCATGTTAGCGGTCGTGATCTTTTTATACATAATGATGGAAAAAACAATCTTAGGAAAAGCGTTTCGAGGAACATCGGATAATCCGGTAGCAGCGAGGTTAATGGGAATTAGTTCCGTGAAAATGGCAACGCTTGCATTTATGTTAAGCGGCGGACTAGGAGCACTTGCAGGAGTGGCGATTGCACCAATTATGTTCCCGTCTTATGACTTAGGAATTATGTTAGGAATAAAAGGATTTTCTGCTGCAATATTCGGAGGACTTGGAAGTGCACCAGGCGCGGTTATTGGTGGATTAGTAATAGGGCTTGTTGAATCTTTAGGTGGAGGATATATTAGTTCAGGATTAAAAGATGCAATTACGTTTTCGTTTGTCTTGCTGCTTTTACTAATTAGACCGAGTGGAATATTAGGGGAAAAGTCAGTTGGAAAAGGAGGTTTATAATGGCTGTTCAAAGAAAAGGCGTCAAAAAATTAAATTGGATTGGATTTATCATTTTCTTACTTATTGTACTCATCCTACCGTGGCTCGGCTTAAATTCTTTTTTAATGACACAAGCTACATTTGCTGGAATTTATGCCATCATTGCTGTTGGACTCGGGATGTTAATGGGCTATGCAGGGCAAATATCACTTGGGCAAGCAGCCTTCTATGGCGTTGGCGCTTATACGACTGCAGTGGTATCAAAAACATTTGGCCTCAGCCCATGGATCGGGTTAATATTTGCTATATTACTCCCGGCACTCGTCGCTTTTATTGTCGGACATACGATGGCGCGACTCAGTGGGTACTATTTAGCAATGGCCACACTCGCATTTGGAATTATTGTAAGCGTTTTAATCGTTGAATGGCGTTCAGTTACGAGTGGAGCTTCTGGATTCTACGGTATTCCAACGATTCAGTTATTCGGTACGATGATCAAACAAGGGTTACCATATTATTATTTCGTCTGGTTTTTCACGGTGATCACTGTATTAATCTCACTTAATATCGTTCATTCCCGGATTGGCAGGGCACTTCGGTCAATACATGATAGTGAAATTGCCGCAAATAGCATGGGAGTTAATACAGGGAAATATAAAATGCAAATTTTTATTTTCAGTGCGATGTTAGCAGGTCTTGCAGGTTGGTTATTTGCCCATATGAGTTACAGTATTTCGCCAGGATCATTTGGACTTGATGCCTCCATTTTATTTTTAACGATGGTCGTACTTGGTGGAGCAACGAGTGTTTGGGGAGCCCTTATTGGAACCATACTGATCACCGCAATTAATATTTTCGTTCATTTTTTAGGAAATAATGTTTCCTTTATTACTAGTGATTTTGAGCATGTCATGAATGGTCTGATTTTAGTGCTAGTCATCATGTTTATGCCAAAGGGGTTATTTCCAAGTTTGGTAAATGTTTTTAGGAAAAAAACACCCCATCTAGTAAAAGAAAGTACGACATAAGGAGGTATTTTATGCTGCGTGTAGAGAATGTGACACAGTCGTTTGGTGGCATTGTCGCAAATAAAGATATATCATTTCAGATTGTAGAAAATTCAATTGTCGGATTGATAGGACCAAATGGAGCTGGTAAAAGTACATTATTTAACGTTATTTCAGCTATTTATAAGCCGACCAAAGGAAAAATAATGTTTAACGGAAAAAGGATTGATGGGTTGCCTCCTTACAGAATAGCTACGCTTGGAATATCCCGAACATTTCAAAATTTACAAGTATTCAGAAATATGTCAGTCATCGAAAATGTCATGGTCGGTTACCATACAAATTCAAAAACTGGAATGATCCAATCAGCTTTACGTTTACCGAGAGTGTTAAAAGAAGAGGAAGATGTTTATACGAAATGCTTACAATTTGTAAAATTTGTTGGTTTGGAAAATGATATAGAAATTTTAGCTGGGAATTTACCGCTTGGAAAATTGCGTTTACTTGAGTTAGCACGGGCACTAGCTGTTAAGCCGAAACTTTTATTACTTGATGAAATTGCTGCAGGGTTAAATCATAACGAAACGAAAAAAATGAGTGGATTGATTAAAAGCATAAAAGATAAAGGGATCACAGTGTTAGTTGTAGAACACGATATGGATTTAGTAATGGGGATTTGTGATTCGATCATTGTTCTTAATCAAGGAGAAAAAATTGCCGAAGGAACGCCGTATGAAATTCAACAAGACGAAGCAGTCATTAAGGCGTATTTAGGAGAGGAAGTTAAAGAATCAGTTGCTAACTAGTAAAAAGGAGGGCGTCATGACGAAAAAGATAAGTTTACATATTGAGAATCTTCACGTGTTTTACGGACCGATCGAAGCTTTAAAAGGGGTGAATCTTCATGTGAATGAAGGGGAAATTGTCGCACTATTAGGAGCAAATGGTGGTGGGAAAACAACTCTTTTACAAGCGGTTTCTGGACTTGTGAAAATTAAAGAAGGTCACATATCCCACAATGGAAAAAGCATAGTAGGGTTAGGAACTGAACAAATTGTTGCCCAACACATTGCACATGTACCTGAACATCGGCAAATTTTTGGAACGTTATCTGTTCTCGATAATTTGCATTTAGGGGCATATCATCACTATAGAAAAACAGGAAAGGCGGAAAAAGAGAAAGATTTAAAATTAATTTTTGAACTTTTTCCAATTTTAAAAGAGAGACAAGACCAGCTTGCTGGAACACTTTCAGGGGGACAACAGCAAATGCTTGCGATAGCAAGGGCGATGATGGCAAAGCCGGATCTTTTATTATTAGATGAACCGACGCTTGGACTTGCACCGATTGTTGTTGGAGAAGTGCTTGATTTAATTGTGAAACTAAATAAAACGCTTGGAAAGACAGTGCTATTAATCGAACAAAATGTAGCTGCTTCTTTAAAAATTTCGAACAGAGCATATGTCATTTCCAATGGTGTCATTGTAAAAGAAGCCTATTCAAACAATCTGTTAAATGATCAAGAAATTAAAGAAGCGTATCTTGGTCATAAAATTGAAGTGTAAAAAATTTACAATACGGGAGGGTTTTGATTGAAAAAGTTCTATGCATTTGTATTCATGATCGCTTTTGTTTTCGTTTTGGCTGCTTGTAATGGGGAAGATGGTGAAGGACAAGAAGCATCAGGGGAAGCTAATGGGGGAGACGATGCAGAAGTATATAAAATTGGTGCAATTTATTCAAAAACGGGACCAAATAACCCTCTAGGTGAACCGGAATGGAATACGACAGAGTTAATAGTAGAAGAAATTAATGCAGCAGGAGGAATTAACGGAATTCCGTTAGAAGTAATTTTAGCAGATGATGAGTCAACACAGGAAAAAGCAACACAAGAAATGAACCGACTCATTCATGATGAAGAAGTTTTAGCGGTATTAGGCTCTTCTGGATCGACGGAAAGTTTAGCGATGAAAGGGATTGCGATGGAGCAAGAAGTTCCACTAGTTTCTGCGGCAGCAAGTATTCAAGTGGTCGAACCTGTAGAAGAATCTACATGGGTTTTTAAAACACCACAAAACGATGTTCATGCGGTAGAAAATATTTATATGTACTTAGAGGATGAAGGGATCGAAAAGATTGGTATATTAACAGATTCAAATGCGTATGGTGAAAGTGGACGTGAGCAACTGGAAGCAATGGCCGAAGACTATGGCATTGAGATTGTTGCGAAGGAAGTTTATAACATGGAAGATGCTGACATGTCGACACAATTAACGAAAATTAATAGTTCGGGAGCAGAAGCGCTCATTACATGGGGAACGAACCCGGGGCCGGCAACGATTGCAGTAAATATGAAAGATTTAGGAATGGAGATCCCGCATGTAAGTAGTCATGGGGTTGCTAACCAAGCGTTTATTGATCTAGCTCAAGACGCGGCAGAAGGGGTCGTTATTCCAACAGGGCGTTTATTATTCCCATCCGAGATTCCAGAAGATGACCCACATTATGAAGTGATTTCTGACTTCTATGAAAAATATACAGATAAATATGATAGCGAGCCGACGAATTTCGCTTCATACGGATATGACAACTTAATGCTCGTTGTCGATGCACTAGAAGCAGGTGCTACAGATAGAGCGTCAATTCGTGACCATCTTGAAAATAATATTACAGATTGGGTAGGAACATCTGGAACATTCAATATGAGTTCAGAAGATCATAATGGGTTGGATACAGATAGTTTAGTAATGGCTCATGTAAAGAAAGGCAAATGGCAGTTTTTAAAATAAATATTGCATATATTTTGGAATAAGACGAGTGAAAAAGGATTGACCGTTTTAACAAATAAATTCTTTTATTTGCTGGTAGGATCGGGACATGATTAAAAACTTAGTTTTTAAAAAATTATACACTTCTTAGTGAAGGAAATAAACAGAGACTAAAGTCAGTCACGTCCTGTGCATGTGCGAGGAAAGGCATAGGTGCGATAACGAAGTGATTAGCATAAGGTCGATGACAAACGTCATGTCTTGTGATCTACGCCGAACTAGTACGTCCTGTACGTCGAAGGCTAAAGCAGCCGCCCGGCGGTAAAGAGACACTGTGAAAGCTAGTAGTAGAACGTCTTGAACAGGTGCAGTTGATGGGACGAACCTTGTGCAGTCCTAGATGTCGCTCTTATGCCTGTGGTGAAAGCGCAGTGCATTTTCCGAAGCGGTTTATATGCACATACAAACTTTTGTCCCAACATCACTGCTTATGCCTTGGCGCTAAGCTAAGTGTTCTAAAGAAACATCCTGATTTAATAAAAGTAAGGAGGATTTAGGTAAATGATTTTTAATGAAGAGAGAGAAACGATGAGTGAGGTTGAGAGAGAAGCATTACAGCTTAATTTTTTAAAAAACACATTGAAACGTGTATACGAAAATAATGCTTACTATAAAAATGCGTTAAATCGTGTAGGTGTAAAGCCAGAAGATGTGAGGTCACTAAAGGATATTCAAAAACTTCCATTCCTTACAAAAAAGGATATTCGCGACAATTATCCGACTGGACTATTTGCTGCGCCACAGGAGGAAATTGTGCGCTATCATGCATCATCCGGAACAAGTGGAAAACCGACGATTGCTGCATATACTAAAAATGACATCGATATGTGGGCAGAAGTTATTGCAAGGTCAATCGTTGCTGCAGGAGGAAGGAAATCCGGAATTATGCATAATGCGTATGGGTACGGACTGTTTACAGGAGGACTTGGCCTACATCATGGTGGGGAAAAATTGGGGATGACAACGATCCCTGTGTCGACTGGAAATACGGCAAGACAAATTTTAGTTATACAAGATATGAAACCGGATGTAATTTGTGCAACTCCATCTTATGCTCTCCATCTTGCCGAAGTCATGGAAGCAAAAGGGATTGACACGAGAGAAACGAGTTTAAAATATGGAATTTTTGGAGCAGAAACTTGGTCCGAAGAGGTTCGAACATTATTAGAAGAAAAGTTTGCTATTAAGGCAGTCGATATTTACGGATTAACTGAAGTCGTCGGACCTGGAGTAGCGATTGAATGTATGGAAGCACAAGATGGGCTTCATGTTCAGGAAGATCATTTCTTTGTTGAGGTAATCGATCCGGATACACTGGAAGTTTTACCAGAGGGAGAATACGGAGAACTTGTGTTTACGAGTTTAACAAAAGAGGCATCTCCAGTAATAAGGTACAGAACAGGTGATATTTCAGCGATTCATCGTGGGAAATGTAAGTGTGGAAGAACGACTGTCCGTATGAGCCGTACAAAAGGAAGAGTCGATGATATGTTAATTATAAAGGGAGTAAATGTTTTCCCAAGTGAAGTGGAAAGAAGTTTGCTGCAAGTGAGTGAACTTTCACCGAATTATCAACTTCATCTTTCAAAGAACGGTCATGTAGATCATGTGGAATTATACGTTGAAATTTGTGAAGAAGTTTATCGAGAAACAAACGAGTCATTGGATCATGAAGAAATTCATTCCGTGAAGCAAAAAGTGCAATCAGTGATCCGAAATGAATGCTTTATTAATATTCCTGTAAATATAGTAGAACCAAAAACGTTGCCACGTTCAGAAGGTAAAGCAGTTCGGATTATTGACGAAAGCATGCAGACAGCGAATTTAAAGTAAAACAATAAAATAGGTAAGCCTCAGAATTTTCTTTTAAAAGCTCGTAAACAACACACATCTATGAAAATAAAAGTTTAAGATTCTCGAGGCTTTTTTAATATATTGATAAAAAGAGTGTGTTCGGAGCATTGAATGTGGGGGACTAGTGCGCAATGCTGATGAGTTGCGCAACATGCAGAGTGGTAGAAAAAGAAGTCGCTCTAGCATTATGCATAGTGGCACGTACCAATGCTGAGTGGTTCTTGCAACGTGCATAGTCACAGGAAAAGATGCATAAATAACATTACTAATACCAAGGCCACCAAAACTTGCAATATGCATAGTCGCTAGAAAAGATGCTTAGTGTCTCTCGCAACCTGCAGAGTTGCGAAAAAAGATGCATAGTCGAGGCGAAAGATGTTTAGTGGTAATTGGATGGGGGATATTTTTTATGAATAAGGAAATGACGAAAATTTTCAAAGAGGATCCATATGCACAGAAACTGAATATGGAACTATTGGAATGGGGCAAAGGATATGCGAAAACCGCTGTTACAATTACTGATGAGATGTTAAATTTTCACCGTGCTGCCCACGGGGGACTGGTGTTTTCCTTAGCTGATTATGCATTTGCTGTGGCTAGTAATTCTTACGGGCAAGTGGCAGTTGGGATCAGTACGAATATGTCATATGTGGCGGCAGGCGAATTAGGCGAAGAGTTAATTTGTACGGCAACAGAAATAAATAATAATGGGAGACTTGCAATCTATCAGATGGAAGTAATGTCTAACGGACAATTGAAAGCGCGGATGGAGGGGATGGTCTACCGGAAAAGAGATATGTTTGTTTAAAGCCTAAATGAATAGAAAAGGAGCTAATCATCATGGGGAAATTTACAATAACGGATTTACAAAATGTAGCAAAGCAAATAAAAAAACCACCACCATGTGATGATACGATGCAAGTGAAGGTAACGCAAGCTGAAGACGGGGTTGCACATGGTATTTGGGAAGTGGATCATAAATTTATTAACGGTAATGGTGTCGTGATGGGGGGGTTTATAACTGCTGCGGTCGATATTATGATGGCTTATGCGATTGCTTCCAAACTTACTGATGAAGAAGGGTTTGCATCGATTGATATTGATACGACTTTCCATCGTCCGATGATAGACGGTCAGGTTGACATAACAGCGACGGTTGAACGGCGGGGAAAAACGATTGCCTATGTAACAGGTGAGGTGAGACAGAATGATAAACTTATAGCAAATTGTGTCTCGTCTATCCTCATTAGTCAAAGGAAATAACAAGAAAAAGTACCTTGACAGTTATATAACGTAATGATAAACTAACGTTAATAATACGTCATAAGGAGGATTTGCAATGTACCTTTATATAGAAGGTGGAGACCTCATTCAAGATGAGCGTACAGATGAAGAACAGTATGAACTGTTCATGGAACGGATTAATAATGGGGAAAAAATTGAACCTAATGATTGGATGCCAGATGATTACCGTAATGCACTCATTCGTTTGATTTCTATGCATGGAATGAGCGAAATTATGGGAGCGCTTCCAGAGAAGGAATGGACACCGAAGGCTCCATCTTTAAAAAGGAAGTTAGCGATTATGGCAAAAGTTCAAGATGAAATGGGGCACGGGCAATTACTGCTTCGTGTTGCAGAGGACTTACAGAAACCAAATGGAATTTCACGTAAAGAGATGATGGAAGGTTTATTAGATGGAAAAATTAAGTTTCATAATGTCTTCCATATGAAAACAAAATCGTGGGCTGATGCAGCGATTATCGCTTGGTTAGTTGATGGAGCAGCGATTATTACGCAAACAAATATGTTAAACGCATCATACGGACCTTATCAAAGGGCATTACAGCGAATTTGTGCGGAAGAAGTTTTCCACGCACAGCATGGTGAGGCGTTAGTAATGGCGCTAGCAAATGGAACGAAAGAACAACGGGATATGTTGCAAGAAGCGTTGAGCCGTTGGTGGGAGTCGTTAGTAATGTTTTTTGGACCACCAACACCAAAAGTAACTGGATCTTCAAGGCAAGATATCATGATCAAGTACAAAATTCGCGTGAACAATAATGAGGAATTAAGGCAAGCATTTTTTGATAAATATATTCCTAGAATAAAAGCTTTGGGTCTTGAACTCCCGGATAAAACAATAGCCTTTAATGAAGAGACAAATGAATGGACATATGAGCAACCTGACTGGGAGCAGTTTAAGCAGACGATTAATAATAATGGACCGCGTTCTAAGGCGAGACTTAAGCTTAGACAAATTGCTTATGATAATGGCAGTTGGGTAAGACGCGCATTAGCGCACCAACCGGAAGCAGTCGTGTAAAAGGAGGTAAAAAATATGGCACAGGAAGAGCGAAACTTTTACCGAGAATATGAAGTGTTTAGTAGGAAAAGTAATAAACTCCCATTACAACATCAGTTCAGTTTACTTGCCCCGAATAAAGATATGGCCATGATGATGGCACAGGAAAATTTTATGAGACGAGAAGATGCAATTGATATTTGGGTAGTCGAACGGGATGATATTCGGGCAATGACGAGTGAAGAAAAACAACAATTAACAAAAAGATTAGATAATAAAGATTACCGGAACACGAAAGGATACGGCTATTTAAGGAAACTATGGCGTGAAAAAGAAGAGAAAATGGGAATGTTAGATGAAAAAGAAATATTCTCATGGAGTAAGGGGAGAAAGTCATGAGTAACGAAATAATAAAAACGGCAGAAGAAGCGCGTCAGAACCCAGCGTACAAAGCTGCACTTGTTGAGTTATTGTATCAATTTGCTGATGATGATTTGATCATTTCGTTCCGTGGTTCCGAATGGCTCGGACTCGCTCCCCATATTGAGGAAGATGTAGCATTTTCGTCGATTACCCAAAACACAATGGGGCATGCAACGATGTTTTTCGGGTTACTAGAAGAGCTCGGAGAAGGAGACAGTGATACATTAGCTCATGAACGTACAGCTGGAGCAAGGCGTAGTTCGACCTATTTAGAAAAAGTGAATGGGCCTGGTAGCTATATCGGTGAACCGGATTATGACTGGGCACTAGCAGTAGTAAGAAATTTTCTCTATGAATCTTTGAAACGCATAAAACTGGAAGCGGCTACAAATAGCTCGTACGAACCGTTAAGACAGATTGCTAGAAAAGCATTGCTCGAGCAAACATATCATTTAGCACATTGGCGTTTATGGATCGAACAGCTGCAAGATTCAACAATAGAAGCGAAAGGGAAAATTCGTATGCGGTTAGAAGAGGCTTCCCGGGAGTTTGGTGATGCCCTATCGCTCGGGTCCAAGGCCGAAGAGATTCACCGATTCAATTTATTAATTGATGAGGAAACGTTAAAAAATCGTTGGCTCGAAAAAGTTAATGGTGTTCTGAAGGAGAAATTCGACTCCATACCGAAAATGGTATTAGGAGACGGCAGAAGAGGAGAGTATAACGAAGATTTAGAGCAAGCGATCGGTATTTTTACCGAAGTGTATATGTCAGATACAGAAGCCGTTTGGTAATTAGGAGGGAGGGATCACCATGATACCACTAACGCCGGATGAAGAAATTTTGGAAGTGCTAAAAACGGTTGATGATCCTGAGTTAACAAATGTAAGTGTCTATGATCTTGGTATGGTTTACTCAGTAAGCATCACCGGGAGTCGAGTGTCCGTCACAATGGTTCCAACATTTGCGGGATGTCCGGCCCTCGACTTCATCGAGCGTGACGTAAAAAACGCAATTGAAAACCTTCCTTGGGTCGTCGAGTGCGATGTGGAATTTTCATTCGAACATCAGTGGACGACTGACCTGATTACAGACGAGGGGAAAGTGCAGCTTAGAAAGCTTGGTATTTCTCCACCGCCAGAAAATTACCGCGTTGGGGAGGAGTGGACAGTTGATTGTCCATATTGTGGCTCAAGCTACACATCGATGGATAATGTGTTTGGACCAACCGCTTGCAGAAGTATTTTATACTGCCTCGATTGCCGAAATCCATTTGAAGCAATGAAACCTGTGATTGTGGAGGAAGAAGAAACCGCGTAGGTAATGACGGCTCAAACATGTTAAGTCGCTTGCAAAGAGCCGAGTGAGCTCTTAAGAAGTTGAGTCGTTCGCACAGATGCGGAGTGAACTATTAAGAAGTCGAGTTGTTTGCAAGATGCCGAGTGAACTCATAAGAAGTCGAGTCGTTTACAAGATGCCGAGTGAGGTCATAAGAAGTTGAGTCGTTCGCACAGATGCGGAGTGAACTATTAAGAAGTCGAGTCGTTTGCAAGATGCTGAGCGAACTCATAAGAAGTCGAGTCGTTTGCAAGATGCTGAGCGAACTCATAAGAAGTCGAGTCGTTAAGCAAAGATGAGGAGTGAACTTTTAAGAAGTTGAGTTGTTAAGCAAAGATGCCGAGTGAACTATTAAGAAGTCGAGTCGTTAAGCAAAGATGCCGAGTGAACTCATAAAGATATCGAGTCCAGTCCCAATGGATGACGCATATAAAAACTAAGGAGAAGTGATATGTATGGCAAAAGCAAAAGTGATTGCGTTATATAAACAACCGGAGGATAAGGAAAAATTTGATGACCACTATTTCAATGTTCATAGCCCGCTGACGGCAAAAATTCCAGGACTCCGTGAAATGAAAGTTACAAAGATTGTTGGTTCTCCAATGGGAAAGAGTGAATATTATTTACAATGTGAAATGATCTATGACGACATGGAATCGTTACAAAAAGCGATGCAAACAGATGAAGGAAAAGCTTCTGGAAAAGACGCATTCCAATTTGCGGGTGATATTATTACCCTCATGATCGGTGAGGAAGTCGATGAGTGATTACGAGCATATTAACGTTTGGACGGAAGGTAAAGTCGGTGTTATCCAGCTAAACCGTCCGGAAAGTTTAAATGCATTAAATCGTAAAATGATTGAGGAAATTGTAACACAGTTAGAGGAGTTTGAAAGCAAAAGTGATATCCGCGTTTCGGTAATTCGTGGAAATGAAAAAACATTTGCCGCAGGTGCCGATATTGATGAAATGCTTGGGGAATCACCTCTATCTTTTGAATTAGCTAATCCATTTGCTGTTTGGGATCGGCTGATGGCGATTCAAAAACCCGTGCTAGCGTCCGTTACAGGTTATGCACTTGGCGGTGGATTTGAATTAGCACTCCATTGTGATGTTATTATCGCTGCAGAAGATGCGAAATTTGGCTTTCCGGAAGTAAATTTAGGCGTAATGCCTGGTGCTGGAGGGACTCAATTTTTAACGAGAATTATTGGGAAGCGAAAAGCACTTGAATGGATTTGGTTTGGTGATCATAAGTCTGCTGTTGAAGCGGAACAATTAGGAATTGTAAACCGGACCGTGGCACCAGAAATTATTTTTGAAGAAACAATGCGGTTTGCAGCAAAGTTAGCGGAACAGCCGCCGATTTCCCTTCGTCTCATTAAAGAAGCAGTAAATAAAGCAGAGGATGTACCACTACGTGAAGGGTTGACGCTCGAACGGAAAAATTTTTACTTAGCATTTGACTCAAAAGATCAAAAAGAAGGAATGCGCGCATTCGTGGAAAAACGACGTCCTTCATTTAAAGGGGAGTAATGGATGGGAAAATATGAAACAATTCGCTTTGAGAAAAAGGATGCAGTGGCAAAAATAATCTTGAATCGACCGGAAGCCTTTAATGCATTAACCCCTGTGATGAATAGGGAAATTACGGATGCACTTAAAACAGCGGAAAGGGATCAAGAAGTCCGTTGTGTCGTTTTAACTGGTGATGGCAAAGCATTTTCCGCCGGACAGGATATTAAGAGTGTAGAAGTGGATATGGATTACGGCTCATTTTTAAGGAAAAATTATCATCCGATGGTCAATGCCTTCCAATCTATATCTAAACCTACTGTAGCAGCTGTAAATGGTGTGGCGGCAGGAGCGGGAATGAGTTTAACGTTATTGACAGATTACCGAATCGTCAAATCCGAAGCACAATTTGTAAGTGCTTTTTTGGGAATAGCGCTCGTTCCAGATGCAGGTTTCATGTATATACTGCCGCGCCTAGTAGGTTACGCAAAGGCATTAGAAATAGCGACGATTGGAAAGCCGATTACTGGAGAAGAAGCTGTCGAGCTCGGATTAGCATCAGAAATAATTGATGCAGCCGAGTGGGAAGAAGGAGTGGAAAACTTCTCGAAACAACTTGCAACTCTACCCCCAAAAGCTTTTTCATTAGTGAAGCGGTATATGATGGACAGCATGCATACACCATTTGAACGATTTCTAGATCAAGAAGCGGAGGCTCAGCGAATCGCCGGATTAACAGAAGATCACCAAGAAGGAGTTCAAGCATTTTTGGAAAAAAGGCGCCCGAAGTTTGAAGGGAAGTAAATTATAGGCTAAGATGTGCTGATTCTTGAAAAGATGCGCCGATTTCGAGTAAGATGTGCCAATTTAAGGTCAGATGTGCTAATTTCCTAAGAAATGTGCTGTTTCGGAGAATAATGTGCCAAATTCGGAAGGGATGTGCCGATTTTTGAAAAGATGTGCCAATTAAAGGTCAGATGTGCTAATTTTTTAAGAAATGTGCCATTTTGGAGAATAATGTGCCAAATTCGTAAGGGATGTGCTGATTCTTGGAAAAATGCGCCGATTTCGAGTAAGATGTGCCAATTAAAGGCCAGATGTGCTAATTTCCTAAGAAATGTGCTGTTTCGGAGAATAATGTGCCAATTATGGAAAAGATGTGCTGATTCTTGAAAAGATGCGCCGATTTCGAGTAAGATGTGCCAATTTAAGGTCAGATGTGCTAATTTCCTAAGAAATGTGCTGTTTCGGAGAATAATGTGCTAAATTCGGAAGGGATGTGCTGATTCTTGAAAAAATGCGCCGATTTCGAGTAAGATGTGCCAATTTAAGGTCAGATGTGCTAATTACTTAAGAAATGTGCCATTTTGGAGAATAATGTGCCAAATTCGTAAGGGATGTGCTGATTCTTGGAAAAATGCGCCGATTTCGAGTAAGATGTGCCAATTTAAGGTCAGATGTACCATTTTCGATAACGACAGATGGATTCATTATATAGAAGGGAGAATTTAATTATGAAAGAGACAGTTACAAACGAACTGATTACGGAAGTAGGTACGATGAAACGGGACCATTACCAGATGATCATTAATGGCCAGCGGGTGGAAAGTGTAGCGAATGAAGTAATGGATACATACAATCCTGCGAAGGGAGAAAAGCTTGCAACCGTCGCAAAGGCGACCAGGGAAGATGCTGAAAAAGCAGTGCAGGCGGCGAGGGAGTCTTTTGATCATGGAAAGTGGAGAAGATGGCCTGTTGGAAGACGAGCACGTGTGATGAATAAAATTGCAGAAATCATGCGGGATCGCTTCAAGGAACTCGTTGAGATGGAAGTGTTAAATAGCGGAAAGTCGGTTGGGGCGGCAATCGCGCAGATTAATCAGGCTGTTGAGGATTTTGAATTTTATGCAGGTGCGATTGTTGGGCATCGTGGAACGGTGAACAATATGCCGTACGGGTTTTTCAACTATACGCATAAGGAGCCGGTTGGTGTGTGTGCGCAGATCATTCCGTGGAATTACCCGGTGATGATGGCGGCATGGAAAATTGCACCAGCGATTGCGGCAGGTTGCTCAGTTGTCGTGAAGCCAGCTAGCTTGACGCCGGTGACAGCAATTTTGATTAACGAAATTTGCCATGAAGCGGGTGTGCCAGAGGGGGTTGTGAATACAATTCCGGGATCGGGTGCGGTCGTTGGAGATTATCTCGTGGAGCATGAGGATGTGGATAAAGTAGCTTTCACGGGCTCAACACCGATCGGAAAAGATATTATGGCGAAAGCTTCAGGTACGTTGAAGCGGATTACACTTGAACTTGGCGGAAAATCGCCGAATATTGTGTTTGAAGATGCGGATATAGATGCTGCTGTTGCGGGGTCGTTGTTCGGAATTTACTTTAATACAGGGCAATCGTGTGAGGCGCGTTCGAGAATGTTTGTGCATGAATCGATTTATGATAAATATTTAGAAAAATTTGTCGAGAAGACGAAGAAATTGAACTTAGGTGATCCATTTGATAAGGCGACTCATGTTGGCTCCATTATAAGCCGAGAGCAGCTGGAAATTATTGATGGATATGTGAATTCAGCGGTTGAGGATGGTGCGACGGTACTTACTGGTGGTGAGGAGCTTACGATTGAAGGGCATGAAAATGGACATTGGTACGCACCGACGGTAATCGTTGATGTAACTCCTGATATGGCAGCGGTGCGTGAGGAAATTTTTGGCCCAGTTGTTGTAGTGGAGAAGTTTTCAGATGAAAAAGACGTTGTGGCGCGGGCGAATGATTCGCGGTACGGATTGGCAGCAGCAATTTGGACGACAGATCAGGGGCGTGCTACGAGAGTTTCGCACCAGCTTGAAGCGGGAGTTGTGATGGTGAATAGTCCGTTCTCCGCATTCCCGGGAACGCCGTTTGGTGGATATAAGGAGTCGGGAATTGGGCGTGAGCTTGCGGTCGAGTCGCTTGATTTGTATATGGAAGATAAAAGTGTGTTGTCATACTATGGTTCGAAGCCAATCAATCCGTTTGGCGTATAAAGATAAGTTTGGTTGGATAGATGCCTTATTTTTTCGGATGATTCCAGTTAGGATGAAGTGATCGATATTCTCGTGGAAAGGCACATCCTTCGAGAAATCGGCACATGTTCTGGTGGAAAGGCACTTGTTTCGGTAAACCGGCACATGTTCTCGTAGAAAGGCACATCATTCGAGAAACTGGCACATGTTCGCATGGAACGGCACATCTTTCTGTAAATCGGCACATGTTCTCGTAGAAAGGCACATGTTTCGAGAAATCGGCACATGTTCTAGTGGAAAGGCACATCTTTCGAAAAACCGGCACATGTTCGCAGAGAAAGGCACATCCTTTCGGTAACATTAGCGAAAGAAGATTTTAGAATAGATTGAATCTGAACAAAAGGAGGCGTACCCATGATGATAAATCACGTTACTGTCGTGGGGGCTGGTGTTATGGGGCGGGGGATTGCGTATGTCTCCGCCCTTGCCGGCTTCAAGACAATATTAGTAGATATTTCAGAAACTCAGCTGCAAGATGCGGTTGATACAACTAAAAAGACAGCTGAAAAAGGGGTCGTGCGCGGTAAGCTAACGGAAGAAAAGAAGGAAGTATTATTTGGAAATTTGCATACGTCTACCGATTTAGCGGCTGCGGTAAAGGAGACAGACTTTATCATTGAAGCGGTGCCGGAAAAGCGCTCCCTTAAGCAGAGTATCATGCAAGAGGCAGAAGCACATGCTCGGGATGGGGTGATTTTTACATCAAATACGTCTACGATTAGTCCGACAGAGCTTGGATCGTATACGAACCGGCCAGAAAAATTTGCGGTAATGCATTTTTTCAATCCAGTACATATAATGAAACTCGTTGAAATTGTAAGAGGACTTGAGACGAGTGATGAGACGGTGGAAGTGGTGCGTCAAGTAGCGGAAAAAATGGGAAAAGAAACGGTGGAAGTGAATGAATTTCCAGGGTTTGTGACAAGCAGGATTAGTGCGCTCGTTGGGAATGAGGCATTTCATATGCTACAAGAAGGGGTAGCTTCTGCTGAAGATATTGATAAGGCAATCAAACTGGGTTTAAATTTTCCGATGGGTCCACTCGAATTAGGAGATCTCGTTGGTCTGGATGCACGCTTGAACAATTTACGGTATTTACATGAAAAATTAGGAGATAAATTTCGTCCGGCACCGCTGTTAGAACAGTATGTGATGGCGGGGAGGATCGGCAGAAAAAGTGGTAAAGGAGTTTACGATTATTCAACAGGGGAGGAATAGGTCATGCAGGAAGTAGTAATCGTTGATGCAGTTCGGACGCCTTTTGGCAGATACAATGGGGCATTGAAAGATGTTCGTCCAGATGATTTGGCGCAGGTAGTGATAAAAGCGTTGATGGAGCGAAATCCGAATGTGCCGAGCGAGCAAATTGAGGATGTCGTGCTTGGAAATGCGAATCAGGCAGGAGAGGATAATCGAAATGTAGCGCGCATGTCCGCTTTACTTGCCGGACTCCCTGAGAATGTAGGTGGTACGACGATTAACCGGTTATGTGGTTCCGGGCTTGATGCGGTAATCTATGCTGCGCGTGGGATTATTGCTGGCGAGGGTGATATTTATATTGCTGGCGGAACAGAAAGTATGACACGCGCACCGTATGTGATGGCGAAACCAGAAATGGGGTTTGCGCGTGGGAATAAGGAATTATTTGATACAACGATCGGCTGGCGTTTTACGAATGAAAAATTGGCGAAAATGTATGGGGCGGATTCGATGCCTGAAACTGCTGAAAACGTCGCCCAGCAATTCGGAGTAACGCGGGAAGAACAGGATGAATTTGCTTATCAAAGCCAGATGAAGGCAAAAGAAGCGATGGACGCGGGGAGATTTGCGGATGAAATCGTTCCGGTTACTTATCAAGATAGACGTGGAAATACAATAATTGTTAATACGGATGAACATCCTCGTCCAAATACAAGTCGTGAAGTACTCGCAAAATTGCGTCCGATTTTTCCAGATGGAACGGTAACAGCTGGAAATGCTTCGGGAGTAAACGATGGCGCGAGTGCGCTGTTACTAATGAGTGCTGCAAAGGCACGGGAGTTAGGCTTAAAGCCATTGGCAAAATATCGTGCAAGCGCTGTTTCCGGACTTGAGCCGAGCATCATGGGGTTAGGTCCAATTTTTGCAACGAGAAAAGTGGTCGAGCGCGCAGGAGTCGCCCTGGACGATATTGATTTGGTTGAATTAAATGAGGCGTTTGCTTCCCAGTCGATCGAGTGTGTTCGTCAGTTGGGGCTTGATTCGGATAAAGTGAATGTCAATGGTGGTGCGATTGCGTTTGGACATCCACTCGGAGCAAGCGGTGCGAGAATTTTAACGACGCTTATTTATGAAATGAGAAGACGCGGCTCTACATACGGCCTTGCGACAATGTGTATTGGCGTTGGACAAGGAATTGCGGCGATTGTGGAGAATGTGGAAGGATAAATTTTATAGTGCGTGTTCAAAACTCCCATGTCTTTACAGACACCGCGAAAAGGAGGATAAAAAGGACCAAGAAGTTCGAGGCGGCGCAGTTTCGAGCAGCGGAATGTATGCATTTAGATACATGAGTAGCGGAGAAACAAGCATTCGTGCGAAATTCGCAGTGTCATTTTTACCGGACTTTTTGAACATCCTCTTATAGAAGAAGTGAGTAATTCATCTAGGGTTTCATGCTTAGTGACTGAACAAGATGCAAAGTGTCTCATGCCACATGCTGAGTGTCGAGAAAAGATGCAAAGTGTCTCACGTAACATGCTTCGTGTTGAGAAAAAATGTATAGGTCTTACTCTGTATGAAAAGTCGTATTCAACCATATGATTCAAATATACATATGTTTTCCAAAATAAGAGGTGAAAATGTTGTCTAATATCATTACGGAAAAAGAAAATGGAATTTGTTATGTAACGATCAATCGTGAAAAAACACTCAACACATTCGATTACCAAACGTTATCTGAATTGCAAGACGCGGTAGAAGAGATTCACCTTGACCCGGACGTACAAGTCGTCATTTTTACGGGAGCTGGCGAAAAAGCATTTAGCGCTGGGGCGGATTTAAAAGAAAGAAAAACACTCACCCCGAATGAAGTGCGCCGAAACGTCAAGCTGATTGCAGACGTGTTCAATGCGGTCGCCGCACTCCCTCAGCCGACGATTGCAGCTGTTAATGGCTATGCTTTTGGTGGGGGATTCGAACTAATGCTTGCATGTGACATGGCGATCGCAGCAATGAACAGTCAGTTTGGACTAACGGAAACGAGTTGGGCAATCATTCCCGGTGCAGGAGGAACACAGCGTTTACCTCGGCTCGTTGGAGTAATGCAGGCAAAAGAGTTAATTTTAACCGCAAGAAAATTTGATGCCGCTGAGGCGAAAGAGCTTGGGGTAGTGCTTGACGTTGTGGAACAGGAGCGATTGTTGGAAAAATGCAAGGTGCTCGCGTCCAGAATTACGCAGAATGGACCTGTCGCAATTCGTCAGGCAAAATTTGCGATCAACGAAGGGATGAACACAGATCTTGATACGGGTATAAAAATCGAATCTAAAGCATACGAGTTGACGATTGATACAGAAGATCGACTCGAAGCGCTGGCGGCTTTTGCTGAAAAAAGGAAGCCGAAGTTTAAGGGAAAGTAAACTTGCTGTGGGGCTAGGTATTGCGAAAAGTTCCAGAATATAGAACTTATTGCTATTTTCTATTTCCTATTATTGAAATTGCCATACACTTAGTTCATATTGGCTAAGTATGTGGCAATTTTTTAATATTTTAAAAAGGATAAAACATTCTATGATCTATAGGTATATATATATATTGATATTGAATGACGATTCATTTTATGCTATTCTATGTTCAATCTAAAAAGATAGGGAGTTTACCAATCATGTTTCTGAAAACAAAATCAATCATTGATAATGTAGGTCATGTTCATTTTATAAATGGTTTCGCATCATTTGGGAATGTAAAATTAAATGTGTACTGTTTTGAAGTTGATGGTGTATTGATTGATACTGGTGCCCAATCGTTATTAACAGAAGGCAATCGGTCTGAATATTTACGTGGAGCTGTGTGGAATGCGATTGGAAAATGAAAGCGAATGGAGCAATTATGCATCTCTTAGATATGCTATTCTTGGAAATTGGCTATAATGATGATCAGATTCGCCAGCTGGTGCTCGCGATCTATAGTGAATTTGACATAAAATCTGTTCCCGAGGAAGAGGATATTTATAGGGAATCGGGATTATTAAGAGGGGGGAAAATATGAGTAAATACAGCATTGTTAATACGACAAAAGAGCAACGAGAAAGATTTGTTGCTAATGCTGAAGCGATTAATTTATTGGGAGCTATCCCATTAACGAAAGAGAATCGGGCTTTATTGCAAACATATGTTGATGGCCAAAACGAACTTGATGATTTGCGGGAAATGATAATTGACAAATATACAAGATAAGATACAATGAAAAGTACAAATGGCTGTCTCGGGCGTGTGGTGTGCGTCCACATTTAATATGGGACAGCAAAACACCATAAAAAGGGCTACCTTCTTGCGCAGTTGGTAGTCTTTTTTACGCCTAATATATGGCGGTTGTCAATATATTTTTGTGGTAGCAGACCGAGGGGCAAAATAAAAAGGGCGGCAATCGCCACCTTTTATCCAAAGAAATTATTATTCATTTTCATAATGAAACCGATTGTAACCTTCGTCTCCTCAATAGAAAAATTAACATTCCATCTTGGGTGTATTTTAACCTTGTTACTTTCATCAAGTTCTAAAATCCCATGTATTTAATCATTATCTTTGGAAATGAAAACAACCTTTTTCATTTCATAAACGTTAATTGATTCATGATAATTAAGTGTGAAACCATTAAAAACTATTCAAAGGTGTATTCCCATGCTTGTCTTTAAAGAGGATGTTCAAAAAGTCCGGTAAAAATGCACTGCGAATTTCGCACGAATGCTTGTTTCTCCGCTACTCATGTATCTAAATGCATACATTCCGCTGACGGGAGCTACGCCGCCTCGAACTTCTTGATCCTTTTTATCCTCCTTTGTCCCTATAATATTATGATTAACAGAGTAGCTCAAAATTAAACCGCATGCCCCCATTTTCATACATTGCGGTGTCTATAAAGACATGGGAGTTTTGAACACGCACTTAAAGCTACCCAATTTCACCTTTCCATTTGAGTCTAATAAGGATTTTGGTATTCCATAATTGGAGGAAATCACTGTTTTGGGATCATTAAAGTAATTAGAAATAGGTTTATATAACCATTGTAACTCCACCAACTACTATTGCACCAGTTGCAAGTAATCCAACCTGTCCTACACCAGGAACAAAATAAATGGCAGGGGTCAATGTAAAAAAGGGTTGAACAGATGAACTATCATTGTCGCCACTATCACCCAATACAACTATTTCTGCAGATTTCAAGTCTCCTCAAATTCCTCAGGACTATAAAAATCACCCTTTATTAAAATACCGTTCTAAAATTACTAAATCAGGATTATCTTGATTGAAATCTACTTTTTTCATTTTCTAATTGAAAAGCCTTAACATTAGATATACCAGAGGTTCCTACAGTTGAAAAACTAAAGCAAAAATTAATGAAAAAATAAAAATCCTCTTTATCCGATTCATCATAAACATCCCCCTTCAAATTTAAACAAAAGTCTTTTACAACTTCTCACAATCCTTGTTTAAGGAAAAATTACCAGGTCAAAGTTTTTTCTTGATCATTTTTTTATTTTGGCCTGACGGTCGCTAGAAGGAGGACGGCGGCACCAAATTCGAACCTATTGGCATTGAATCGAATGCATTCGCTTAGGACGACTCTCGTTTAATCAATTCAGGTTCAATAATAATTCGTTGTCTTTCCCGTTGTGGCTCGCTAATCCGTTTATGTAAAAGATTCGCTGCCTTTGTCCCGGTCTTTTTAGCAAAAGAGGAAATCGTTGTAAGCGGAGGGTATGAAATTTCGGCTTCCGGTATATTGTCAAAACCAACGATATCAATATCTTCGCCGGGTGTGAGTCCCATTTTGCGCAGACCAATAATGGCTCCAAAGGCAATTAAATCACTGAAACAAAAAATTGCTTTCGGCGGATTTTCTTGGCTCATTAATTGTTGGATTGCTTTAAGACCGCCTTCTCTCGTCGGCTCACTGTCAACAATAAGTGAATAATCAATGGAAATTCCGGCTTCTTCATGGGCAATTCGATATCCGTCCATTCGCTCTTGCCACGTTGTAGAATCAGAAATTCCACCAATAAAAGCAATTCGCTTATGTCCTTTTTCAAGTAAATGATTCACTGCCATATAAGCTCCAGTCTCGTAATCGATTCCAACATAATCACAAGTTAAATTTTGCAACTCACGAATCCCTACGACAACTGGGATATCTAATTTTTTAATTCGTTCCACCGTTTCTGTCGAACTTGCAGAAACTGGGCATAATAAAATCCCACCGACACGATTTTCCAGCATCGTCGAAATGAGCCGTTCTTGGTCTTTTAATGAATCAAAAGTTGTTCCAAGTAACACGGTGTAGTCGTATTTTTCTAGTTCTCGGTGCACGCCGAGTAAAAATTGCGCAAAGAAAGTGTTTCCAACATCGGTAATAATCGTTCCAATCGTCGATGAACTTTGGGAACGTAAATTTGCAGCTACCCGGTCATACACATAACCGAGTTCTTCCATTGATTTTAATACTTTTTCTCTCGTTTTATCTGCAACTTTCGGGCTGTTTCGAACAATCAGTGATGCGGTTGCACGCGAAACTCCAGCATGATTTGCAACATCTTGCAAAGTTACGCGGCGCGGTGGTTTATTTGTCATCATTGTCCCCCCATATTTTGTCAAAACGCGCTCAATATATCTCTTTTAAGCAATATTATAGTATATAAACCTTGTAAAGTATAGATTTTGTAATAGTTTCCGACTAGCATGAGTCAAGTAAAAAATCCAGAAATGACGTGAATGGTATAAGCAAAAGCAATTGAAATACTAATTAGCAATAAGGCATACGCTATATTCCACACACTAATTTGGTATGAATTTCGTTTAATTTCACTCGCTAAAATTGACAACGACACATTAAATGGACTGTACATCACCGTACTTAAGCTACAGGTAATTAAAACCATTGTTAACGGAATACTTGAAATTTCCGGAAGCACCGGTCGTAAAATCTCTGCCAGCAGCACAATTGAGACAAGCGGATGAAAGCCGATAAATGATGTAACGAAAAAATAAAGACCGATTAAAATGAATAAAATAAGCTCTTTGCTAGAAAACGCAGTATACAAATTTTGCAACACAATGAGCACTTTTGTTTCCGCAACCATATTGACAAAAAATCCCGCAGACAAAAACATAAAAAAGAAATTTGCTTGCCCCCTCGTCTTCATTTTCCAATGCGGAATTGTGTGTACAACATATCGCTTTATTTTTCGATTTTTATTGGCCCAAATGAGCGAAACCGGAATAACTAACAACACTAATGAAAATAGATATCCTTCTCCAATGATGCGGTTAAGGATCGTCACCGCCACAACAAGCAAGACAAGTAAGATAAAAAGCTCGCTTATTTTTTTGAGGATCGGTTTTATTGAAATCGCTCCATCTGTTGGCTGGATTGGTAAATGAGAGTATTTTCTTTTCCCAAAAATAGTATCAAGATATAGCATCACCCCAGCAAATACAATTAAAAACGGCGAGATGAATAAATAATCTTTTCCAGTAACTTCGAGCGATTGGATGACCATAATTTCCATCGGACTCCACATAAGACAGAGTGCATATGCCCGGAGGAGACTTTGTGTATAAAATTTATCAGTCATCGGTTTAGGATACGTTTTTAATGATGTATGCAGTGAATGCAAGACAAGCGGAATCGTTGCTATATTAAGAAATAGCCCTAAAATATGGCTGACAAGTCCACCTCGTTTATATAAATCTCCAACATTCTGAACTTTATATTCTAATAGTGAACTCAAATGTTTATCATAGCGACCAACGAGAATGAGTGAATTTAAAAATGGTAGCATGATAAAGAGAGCGAGGATGCCGAGCATCGAATCAAACTGCAAGAAAAAAGTTTTCCACGAGAGATTGTTTGTAAGAAAGAGGACGAGTCCGATCACGTAAAATAGAATTCCAGAATACAAGTAAAGCCCTCGTGCGTAAAATAAGGAAACGAAGATCGTAATGTTGGCAACAATCCCAATGAGTTGGAATAAAGCCTCATTTGGAAACAACGCTGCTACAATATATAGAATGATTAATATCGGGTATAAATAGAGACGAAGCATGAAACAACCTCCTAAATAGTGCTAGTCCACTGAATGATGCGGAAAATCGCTGAATTAAGTAGGGAAGGTAAAAAATCTTCTGAATGACTCATGAAGTTCGCTTGGATCACTAACGCAAATCACTGAACTGAATCCAGTCTTGGATTAACCACGGGATCCGCGGAATAACCACGAGAATATCGAATTAACCACGGGATTCGCGGAATAACCACGAAGATATCGAATTAACCACGGATCCGCGGAATAACCACGAAGATTTCGAATTAACCACGGGATCCGCGGAATAACCACGGAGATATCGAAATAACCACGGGATTCGTGGAATAACCACGAGAATATCGAATTAACCACGGGATTCGCGGAATAACCACGAAGATATCGAATTAACCACGGATCCGCGGAATAACCACGAAGATTTCGAATTAACCACGGGATCCGCATTACAACGATCCACTACTTAATTCTAAACTTTTCAAATAATTGTGTTGAATTTTTATAAAATCTAGTGTATTATATTGATAACGATTACAATTAGATCGATCTAACGGTGAGCTCACTATTTATTATACTACTCCATTTTATTGGAAAATCAATAGAAAATGAGGTTTTAAAACAAAAAAATTAGATCGATACAATTTTTACAGAGGGTGATCAGATGGTACTTACAGTTGCGAATTCTTTTATAGAGGGAGAATGGCTGGCTGGGACCAGTGAAGAGGTTGAGATTATTAATCCGTATTCCAGAGAGAAAATTGGTGTGCAATATTTAGCAACAAAGGATGATGTGGAGCGTGCTCTTGAAGCTTCTTATCGGAGTAAAAAAGAAATTAAGCAGATTCCATCATTAAAACGGGCAAATATTTTAAAAAATGTTGCTGCTCTTTTAGAAGAAAGGAAAGAAGAGTTTGCGAGACTCTTATCAAGTGAACTTGGGAAACCGTTAAAAAATACGTTAGATGAGGTGGATCGATCTATCGAGACACTCGAACTTTCTGGGGAAGAGGCAAAACGTTTACATGGAGAAACGATGCCTGGGGATGTTTCATCTCGTGGGATGAACACGATGGCCGCAACGTTCCGTGTTCCGGTCGGAGTTGTGGCAGCGATTACGCCATTTAACGCACCGCTAAACCTTGTTTGTCACAAAATTGGTCCGGCATTTGCTGGTGGAAACGTGACAATTTTGAAACCGGCACCACAAACGACATTAATTGCGACTGCTTTACTGAATCTGTTATTTGAAGCAGGTTTTCCAAAAAACGCGATTAATATGGTGTTAGGCGGCGTTGAAGTTGGTCAGCAAATTGTAAGCGATGACCGTGTAAACATCATTTCGTTTACTGGTGGAATTATTGCGAGCAAAAACATTTCCCAACTTGCTGGCATTAAAAAACAACTTTATGAATTAGGTGGAAACGCTGCAACGATCGTACATGAAGATGCTGATTTAACGAGAGCGGCGACGCAATGTGCGCGCACCGGTTATTCAAATTCAGGTCAAAGCTGTATTTCTGTTCAACGAATTTACGTTCATGAAACCGTAGTTGAAGCGTTTACGGAGAAACTAGTTGCCGAGGTTGCCAAATTAAAAGTCAGTGATCCGCTAGATCCTGCCACAGACGTAGGAACATTGGTTGATGAAAATGCAGCTGATAGAATTATGAGCTGGATTGATGAAGCGGTGAAATCTGGTGCTGAAATTTTACATGGTGGAGAAAAGAATGGGGCTTCTGTAGTTCCGACTGTCCTTAAAAATCCTCCGAAAGAAGCAAAAGTTGTCTGTGAGGAAGTTTTTGGACCAATCGTTAGTGTTATTCCATTTTCTACATTAGAAGAAGCGATTGCCGAGGCAGATAATTCGCCGTTCGGGCTTCAAGTTGGACTTTTTACGAACAAAATTGACCTTGCCTACAAAGTTGCTAATGAAATGGAAGTTGGCGGTGTTGTCATTAACGGAACATCGAATTTCCGCCTAGATCACTGGCCTTATGGCGGAGTGAAAAATAGCGGGATTGGCAGGGAAGGTCCGCGTTTTGCAGTAGAAGAAATGACCGAATCAAAAATGATCGTACTTCGAATGGATTAAGTTGGTGTAATTATGAAAACTTTATATATAGAAAAGTCCGGTAAAATTACGTGGAAAACAGTACCAGCCGGTGAAGAAGTAAACAACGATGAAGTGAAAATAAAAGTAATATACGGTGGTATTTGTGGCTCAGATGTTTCTGTATTTAAGGGTAAATTGCCACACGCAGCCTATCCAGTCGTCCCTGGGCATGAAGTGTTAGGCGAAGTCGTGGAGACGGGCGCGGAAACGGACATACACGTTGGACAACGTGTTGTCGTCCAGCCTAACTCTTATTGTGGAAGGTGTGAATTTTGCCAAAAAGGAAAGACGAATATTTGTCCAGAGAAAAAATCTCTTGGTATTAATGAACATGGGGGATTTGCGGAGGAATTTATCGTAGCATCTAAATACGTCATCCCGGTTCCCGAACAGCTTGCGAAAGAGCGGGCGATTTTAATTGAGCCACTAGCGGTCATAGTTCATGCGTTAAAAAAAGTGAACATTGATGCGGAAACTTCAGTTGCGATTATTGGTTGCGGAACAGAAGGAATGCTTGCGGTTGCGCTTGCAAGTTATTTTGGTGGCAAGATTACAGCGATTGATATTAATCCGGAAAAACTGCAAAAAGTGCAGGAGCATTATCCGGATATCGTGATTAAGCATCCGGATGAAGTGGAAGAAAATCAGTTTGACGTTGTAGTGGAAGTCGCCGGTGTACGAGCATCTTTTGAACAATGTGTCGATGTCGTAAAGTCCGGTGGATCCGTTGTCGCAGTTGGTTTTCCGACAGTTGCAGAAATTCCAGTTGTGAAAATGGTCCGAAAAGAGTTGACGATTTTCGGGTCGATTATTTATAACGTTCCAGAAGATTTTTTAAAGAGTATTGAGTATTTATTGGATGAAAAATTTTACGTAGAACCGATTATTTCCGAAATTATACCTGTTGCGCAGTTTGAGGAAGCATATGAAAAAGCTGTTTCGGGAAATTATCGAAAAATCGTGCTGGAGTTTTGATAATTTACACATGTTTGTCAAGAAAGGCACATCTTAGGAAAACTCGGCACATATTTCTCTTAAATCGGCACATGTCGTGGCAGACTGGCACATTTTTAGTTGAAATTGGCACATATTTGTCTAGAAAGGCACATCCTTGGAAAAATTGGCACATATTTGTCAAGAAAGGCACATCTTAGGAAAACTCGGCACAAGTTTAGATGAGATCGGTACTCGGCTCAAGTAGAAGAGGATCGGCACATGCTGATGTTAAATGAATTAGTTAAGATGAGTTTTCCCTCATACAAAATTATAAAATTTTAGGAGGCTGGAAAATGTCAAAAAGATTAGTTTCGAATTTATTAGTAGAATATTTGGAAGATCGCGGAGTAGAGCATATTTTTGGTCTATGTGGTCACACAAATATTGCATTTCTTTCTCAGTTAGAAAATAGTTCGATAAAATTTGTAAACGTTCGTCATGAGCAGATTTCTGCACATATGGCTGACGGATATGCGCGTGTGACAAAAAAAGCGTCGGTTGTACTAAGCCACCTTGGACCTGGACTGACGAACGCGGCGACTGGGGTTGCAAACGCAGCGCTTGACTCGATTCCGATGGTTGTCATTGCTGGAGATGTTCCGAGTCATTTTTACGGAAAACATCCGCACCAGGAAGTGAATTTACATGCTGATGGTGCTCAATATGAAATTTATCGTCCGTTTGTTAAACGTGCATGGCGTGTCGATCGTCCAGATTTAATTCCTGAAATTATGGAAAAAGCATTCCAGCTTGCGGAATCAGGTAGACCCGGCCCGGTATTAGTGTCTGTACCGATGGATATGTTCTCTAAAGAGATTGAAGCGTCACTATTCGATCGCACGAAATACCATACGCGTTCGATTACAAAACCGTCGATCGATGACGAGAGGGCTAAGGAAATTATTGAAAAACTTGTTGCATCGAAAAATCCAGTCGTTTACGCTGGCGGTGGAGTGATTTTAGCCGATGCGGCAGTAGAATTACGCGAATTTGTAGAGCATTTTGACATCCCTGTTGCACACTCGCTCATGGGGAAAGGCGTTATGTCTGATGACAACGATCTAACTCTTGGCATGACTGGATTCTGGGGAACAAAATTCATTAATGATAAAACGAGAACTGCTGATACGATGTTAGCGCTCGGCACACAGTTTGCGGAAGCGGACAGTAGCTCATGGGAATCTGAATATACGTTTGATATTCCAAAAACAAAGCTGATCCAAATCGATATTAGTGCAGATGAAATCGGTCGTAACTATCCAGTAGAAATGGGAGTAGTAGCAGATTTAAAACAAGCATTAACTGTGTTGAATCGAGTGGCAAAAGAGCTTTATCCAGAAGGAAAGACGAATAATGCGATTAAAAAGGAAATCAGAAACTACAAAAAAGAATTCCGTGCGAGCAATGAAGAATTGCGTACAGATGATAGCTTTCCATTAGTACCGCAACGAATTTTAGCGGATGTTGAAGCAGTAATTCCTAGAGATGCGTACATTACAACAGATGTAGGTTGGAATAAAAACGGGGTTGGACAGCAGTTCCCAATTTACGAAGCAGGTAGCATTTTAACACCAGGTGGATTTGCGACAATGGGCTTCGGTGCTCCAGCGGCGATGGGGGCAAAAATCGCCGCACCAGAAAATGTGGTCATTTCCCTTGTTGGGGACGGAGGATTCGGTCAAAACCCAGCAATCCTTGCGACTGCGGCTGAAGAAAACATTCCAGTTGTTTGGATAATCATGAACAACTCCTCATTCGGAACAATTGCCGGCCTTGAAAAAGCACATTTTGATACAACATTCGGTACCGTTTTTGAACAATCACCTGATTTTGCAGCGATCGCAAAAGCATACGGCATTGAAGGTATCAAGATTAATTCTGCAGACGAATTTAAGCCAGCGCTCAAAAAAGCTATCGCAATGAAAAAACCTGTCGTGATTGATGTACCGATGATCAACAACCCAGTTCCGACTGATGGACACTGGAACATTATGGACATTTACTCGCCGGGGAAAAAAGTTCACCATGTGAGTGTGGAGTAAAAGAAAAATATCTGAGTAAATAATCAGAATTAAATAAATTTATTATGTTTACTAGATATCTAATTGGCTTCTATCAAACGTAATAACCCTTATATAGAGGGGACGTGTTTTTAGAAAAGAGAAATGTTAAGTTACTATAATTTTACTTTAATCGATTGATAAATTTTGTTTAACCATTTCTTGGGGGGAAGAGAGTTTATGAAAAATAATATATTTGGAATAGTTTTTATTGTTTTGATAATAGGATTACTAGCAGCTTGTGGTAGTAATAACGATGCAACCGGAGAAGATAGTTCAAATGAAGAACTAGATTTTCCAACTAAAAGTTTAACAGGGGTTATCCCTTTTTCACCTGGTGGTACAACAGATTCCATTTCACGTACAATTGCTTTTTTAGCTGAAGAAGAGTTAGATCAATCAATTGTTATCCAAAATACGAGCGGAGGAACTGGTTCGATTGCCACTCAAGAAGTGTATGAAGGAGACGCAGACGGTCATACATTACTATTTGCTGCTGAGAACCAAAACTTATATCGTACAACAGGGATTTCTGATTTAAGTTTTAATGATTTTGAACCAATTATTTTACTAGGTAGAGAAGTACCTGTCTTTGTTACACATGTAGATGCTAAGTGGGACACTATTTCCGAAGTATTAGATGAGATTGAACAAGACCCTAAATCAATTAGTATGATGACAACGGGACCAGTTGGAATATCTGGAGTCGTATCCTCCATGTTGAATAAAGATTTTAATCTAGTGCCATATGATGGTGCAGGTGAAGGTATTGCTGGGGTCATCGGTAAACAAGTAGATTTAGGGGTAGTAGGTTTAGCAACAGCACTTGATTATGTTACGGCGGGAGACTTAAAAATTTTATCTGTTGTTAATGATGAACCATTGGAAGAATATCCTGATTTACCTGTATTAGCAGAAGAGAGACCTGAGTATGCGGAGTTTTTACCTTGGGGTCCTTATTATGGAGTTTACGTTAAAAAGGACACTCCACAAGCTGTAGTAGATACTTTATCAGATGCTTTTAAAACTTCGTGGGAAAATGATGAATTTCAAACATTCCTTTCAGATAATAGTATTATTCCGATGGGGTATAGTGGTGAAGAAGCATTAGAGTTTCAACAAGATTGGGAATCCAAAACGAATTGGTTACTTCATGAAGCAGGAGAAGCGAGTGATCCATCAGAGTTTGATATTCCGAAGCCTTAATTATAAATAAAAATAGAAGATTTGCTTAGCGAAGCGTAATCTTATTGATTACGCTTCTATTCATAAATTATTCCAATTTATATTTAAAGAAAGGAAAAGATGATATTGATTAAAACTATGGAACAAATTGGACTCCCATTTGCTGGTGATATAAAGACAGATGTCTTAGTAATGGGTGGTGGATCAACGGGGATTGGGGCGGCAGCAGGGGTGGCTAAGTCGGGAAAAAAGGTACTCCTAGTTGATAAAAACAGTAGTTTGGGCGGTATGGCAACTTTGGCTGCCGTTAGTACAATTTGTGGAGCTTATTCAGCTGATAAATCAAAAAAAATAATTGGTGGCATCTATCAGGAATGGATGGATGAGTTAAGAGAGTTAGATGGAATTAACGAAGGTGCTGATTTTGGTAGGCATAGAGCTGATGTATGTGATCATCATTTGTTGAAAACAGCTGCAGATCGATTATTAATGCATTACAATGTTGATTTACTTTTTCAAACACAAGTTATTGGAACAAAATGTGATAATGGATTCATTCAATACATTTTATTATCAAATAAAGAAGGAATCTTTCGTGTTTTTGCTGATAAATATATTGATTGCACTGGTGATGCAGATATAACAGCACAATGTGGAGCTCCATTTGAAATAGGCGATGGAAATGGAAACATACAGGCAGCGACGACAGTTTTTAAAATGGCAAATGTCGACATTAACGTTACAGAAGCTTTACCACAAGAACAGTTTAACAATCTCGTTAAACAAAGCAAAGAAAATGGTGAATATAATTTGCATCGACCTTCTGGTGTCTTTATGACATCCGCTGTAGGGAATTCTATTATTTGTAATATGAATTGGATCACTGGATTTTCACCATTGAATGGAAAAGAAATGACTGAAGCAGAAATAGAAGGTAAAGAAGCAGCAATTGAATACAGTAAGTTTTTAAAAGACAAAGTGCCTGGATTTGAAAACTCCTATTTAGCAGAAATCGCCGAACAAATCGGTATACGTGAAACAAGAAGAATAATAGGGGAAATTGTATTAACTGAACATGAAATTATGAATGGTGCCCAATTTGATGATGCTATTTCATGGGGGGCTTGGCCAGTCGAATACCATGATCCGTCCCAGTCACAAGCTAAAAAAACTTATTTAAAACATGATTATCAAATACCTTATTCAACATTAATTCCTCAAGGTATTTCAAATTTGATCGTTGCAGGTCGTTCGATTTCGACTACTCAATTTGCAAACGCTTCTACAAGGGTAATGGCTCCTTGTTTAGCAATTGGACATGCAGCGGGAGTTGCTTCCGCTATCGCAATCAAACATGATACTGACTTCAAGAATGTAGATATAAATTTACTTCAGAATACATTATCAAACCAAGGAGCAATCTTATAAAATTACACAATTTATATTTAGAGAATATTCAAAAGTATGGTTAAAATACATTAAATTTTGCGTGAATACTTGTTTTTTTTCTTTAAAAAGCAAAGAACCTTTTCTAAGTGCTAAAGCATTTATTTACGTATTAATCGTTTATGTTACGTTACCAGGAGTCTCGTTACCTCGAACTCCTCGGTCTTTTATTCTTCCTTTTGAATACGCTCTTTTAGAACATAAATAAGAGGGTGAAAACTTTGATACGATCCACACAATTTTATTTTAATTTAATACTTGTAGGAATTAGTATTATCTTAATTAATCAATCTTTAAATATTCATGTAAAGGATGAATTCCTTTCATCGCCAAAGATATTTCCGTTATTTCTATCGATAACGATGTTAATCTTGGCGTTAGTCATACTCTTCAAGGAAATAAAGAGTAAAGAAGTATACAATATTTTACCGGAAAACTTATTATTTTTTCTTGGATTCATCATATTAACTTTCTTGTATATTTTCTTCATACCAATTATAAAGTTTTCTTTTGCGACGGTTGCATTCCTTTTTATTTGCTTTATATTTTTTAAAACGACAAATATATGGAAAAGTATGGTAATTTCTGTGGGATTTGTAATTGTAATCGTAATTATTTTTGAACGCGTATTTAATATTATTTTCCCATAAGTTAATTTTTAAAATTATTAAATAAAGCTTTATTGAGGTGAAATAAATGGACGTATTATTAAATTTTTTAATGCCAATTTTAAACCTAGAATTGCTTCTCATGGTTGCACTAGGTACATTTGCGGGAATATATGTTGGTGCAATCCCAGGGTTATCCGTTACGATGGCAGTGGCACTTTTACTTTCATTAACATACTCTTGGGATCTTTTACCAGCATTGGCGCTCATCATCGGAATATATACAGGTGGGGTTTATGGTGGTTCAAGAGCTGCTATATTGCTAAATATACCGGGTGGCCCCTCAGCTGTAGCAACAACATTTGACGGATATCCGATTGCACAACGAGGAGAAGCTGGCCAAGCCATGGGACTTGCAACTATCACCTCTGTTATTGGTGGAATGGTTGGTGTTGTATTTCTTGCTTTTACAACTCCAGTTGTTTCACAATTAGCTTTACATTTTGCGCATAGAGATTATTTTTTATTAGCATTTATGGGACTTTTACTAGTTGGTTCTTTAAGTAAAGGCTCTTTTATAAAATCTGTCTTTGCTGCATTTTTAGGAATTATTATAGGGTTAGTTGGGCTAGATAATATTACCGCTGTGCCTCGTTTAACATTCGGAATGCTTGATTTACAACGTGGCTTTAATATTATTGTTGTAATACTAGGACTTTTTGGATTTTCTGAAGTGCTCTATCA
This sequence comes from Pseudogracilibacillus sp. SO30301A, assembly GCF_037072025.1. Taxonomy (NCBI): domain Bacteria; kingdom Bacillati; phylum Bacillota; class Bacilli; order Caryophanales; family Bacillaceae; genus Pseudogracilibacillus; species Pseudogracilibacillus sp. SO30301A. Next base: position 63,472 of record NZ_JAXHDD010000003.1, read on the forward strand.
GATGTCTAAATCATTTAGTGTTACCGTTACTAATAAAGTTGGGAAAATAGTTCCCACATTAGCTTTCATTATTAAATTCTTACCACTTTCCTTACAAAGTTCTCTGATTGGTGTACTTTCCGGAGTTCTACCAGGAGTTGGCGGAGAGATTGCTGCACTATTTAGCTATGATCGAGCAAAGAAAACAGTTAAAAAACCAACTAGACCTTTTGGTGAAGGAGCATATGAGGGAGTTGTAGCACCTGAAACTGCCAATAGTGCCGCTATAGGTGGAGCATTAATACCAATGCTGACCCTCGGTATACCAGGTGACGCGGTAACTGCAGTTATAATCGGTGCATTTGTTATCCATGGGCTAAACCCTGGTCCTTTATTGATGATAGATTCTCCAGACATGTTTTGGGTTATTACCGGATCTTTATTTCTATCAAATATTTTCTTGTTAATTTTTGGTTTTATGGGAATAAAAGCATTTCAAAAAATTGTAACCATCCCAAAAGGAATATTATTACCAATTATTACTGTATTGACTGTCATTGGTGCTTACTCCATTAATAATAGTATAACAGACATTTACTGGATGATTGCTTTTGGTTTTGTAGGATACTTTTTCCGGATATTTGGTTTCTCGGTAGCTCCATTGGTATTGGGTGTTATCCTTGGACCGTTGATTGATAAATCTTTAAGAGCGAGTCTCATAGCTTCACAGCATAATTTCGGTGACTTTTTACTAGGCTTTGTCACTTCACCTATAAGTTTAGTTCTATTTCTTATAACTACATTAGCTGTACTATCGGGGACTTCTCCATATAAAAAGGTGAAATCATTTATAGGTAGAAAAGTTAAACTAATATTTAATAGATAGATTGACATTAAATAAACACCTAAGGAAGAAATTTTCTTCTTTAGGTGTTTATTAATTAAGGTAGCTGTACCTGTACAATTTTTTTCTCCTCAGCTGACTGCTTAATCGCTAGCACTATTTTCAACGTTTCTACTGCATCTTCACCTGTTACTAGTAGTGGAGTGTTGTCGTGCAATACGCTGATAAAATGTTGTAATTCACTTGTCATCGGATCATTGTCTTCCTCTGCGTCCAAATTTTCAATAGAAAGAGGATGGTCCCAACCGTATTTGTCCTCATCATACGAATAATATTTCATACTCGGGAAGGCGATGCTTCCTTTTGTTCCGAAAAAATAATAGCAGTCTGCATCCTCATAATAAGGATATTTTGGATTTTCACCTGTCGTAAATTCATATGACCAAGGGGCAGGAACGCCGTCGGAAAGGAAATAATTCATCGTTACGCCTTCTTCAGTTTCGAGCAAAATAGAGGCAGTGTCTTCCACTTCATTTCCACGAATGTGGTTTTGCGAAGAGGCATACACGCGATCCACCGTTAATCCAGTCACGTAGCGGATGGTGTCGATATCGTGAGCGGCGTTAATTAATAGAGGGCCGCCTCCGGATTTCGACACACGCCATTTTTCCCAAAAATAAGCACGATCCTTCGCTACAGCAAATATCATATTGACTCCGACTAAATCACCAATTTTTCCTGAGTCGATTACTTCTTTCAATCGTTGAATTTTATTCGAAAATCTCCGATGGTGTCCTACTAGCAGCTTGATTCCAGCTTCATGGGCGATGCGCACCATTTCCGAGCCTTCCTCAACAGTTGATGCGATCGGTTTTTCAACTAAAACGTCAGTGCCTCGTGTAGCACATTCTCGCACTGCCTCCAAATGCAACTGATTCGGAAGTGTGATAATTGCACCGTCGATCTCGCATTCCTCAAGCAACTCACGATAATCAGCAAACAGCGGAACATCAAGTGATGCTGCACGCTCTTTTGCCAACGTATCATTCCCCGCAACAGCAACTAACTCCGCTCCGTCTAAATTCAAAAGATCCTGTGCAAACTTATAGCCATGATTTAATCCTAATACAGCAAGTCTCATATTCTTAACCTACGCTTTTTTAAATAATTTGCTTTTTAAATTTTCAAACATACTCGTTTGTGAAAGTAGAGTAAAGACAAACACGATCGATAAAATTAGTGTAATTGGTGTATTGACGAAACCGAATAAAAAGTCACTTGCGCCTTCAGAACTCATATAAGCTCGTCTAAACGATGTGTCAACGAGTGGGCCGAGAATGATTCCAAGAACGAGCGGGGCGACTGGGAAGTTGTTCAGTTTCATAAAAAATCCAACGATTCCAAATCCTAACATCCAATACACATCTGTAATACTATTGTTTAACGAGTAAGAGCCGATTATTGTGATAACTGCAATAATAGGGAGTAAAATTTGCTTCGGTACGGTAACAACTCGAATGAATATGGTGACAACAAGTAATCCAAAAATGAGTAAGAAAATATTCGCTAACGCGGATGAGCCGACCATCATCCAAAATAGGTCACCACTTTGTTCCATTAATAATGGCCCAGGTTGAAGTCCGTGAATAAATAATGCTCCGATAAAAATTGCTGTAACCGCATCTCCCGGGATACCGAGCGTTAATAGTGGGATTAGTGCTCCACCGATTGCTCCACTATTTGCAGCTTCTGGTGCGATAACACCATCATAGGATCCTTCCCCAAATGGTCGGTTCGTCTTTTTAACCGTTCGTTTTGCATGGTCATACCCTAATAAAGCAGCGATTTCTCCCCCGGCACCAGGTAGGGCACCAATGAAAACACCCATAATGGAAACACGTAAAGACATTGGCAAAAATTTTAAGAAAAAAGCAATTGTCGGAAAGGCAGTTTTCTTTAAAATCGCATTTATCCCTTGTTTATTAACCGTTCTCATTTGGAATAAAATTTCCGACATCCCGAATAAACCGAGTAAAGCTACAACAAAATTCACGCCACTCATTAATTGTAAAGAACCGAAAGTAAATCTGGTACCGCCGCCGATTGTATCCATTCCGACCAGTCCGACTAAAATTCCAGCACCTGCAGCAAATATTCCTTTTGCTGTTGCTCCTTTACTAAGACTTCCGACTAATAGTAATCCGAGTAAGGCAAGTAACAAATAATCACGCTGTCCAAAATTAATCGCAATCTTTGCAATAAGCGGTGCCGTTGTTCCTAAAATAATAACCCCGATCATCCCACCGACAAAAGAGAACACTGTTGTAAGAGTCAGTGCCATTTTCGCTTCTCCCTTTTGAGCTAACGGATAACCGTCAAAGGAAGTTGCAACGTTCGATGGACCACCTGGCATATTAATTAAAATCGCAGCTCGTGAACCACCAAATACACCACCATAATATACCCCTAACATAATCGCCAATGCATCAAGAAGATCCCATGAATAAGTAAGGGATAGTACTAGCGCAATACATAATGTTACAGATAGACCTGGAATCGCTCCAAGAATAATTCCGACAAACGTACCCGCTGCAACATAAAATAATAACTTAATATCTAATAATGGAATAAGTAATTGTTGAATGACTTCCATAATAAACGCTCCTTACGGAAAAATAATATGAAATAATTTTGAAAATACTAAATCAATAACGATAATACTAACAATAGAAACGATAAGATTTGTTTTCCAAGAAACGCCTCTTAAAAAAAACATGCTCACCGATAAGAAAATAAATGTTGCTACGATAAATGGAATGAAGGATAGTAATAAAACGTATATAATAATCATTATAAAATAAGTTAAGATTAAACTATATTGCCTCATTGTCATTTCTGTATTTTCATAGTCAGGTGTTTCTGCTTCAGCTTCTATTACTTTGTGATGTGTTTCGGACATTTCCACTTTCAATTTCATTCGTTCTTGAAAGAGAACAGTTATTCCAGTGATCATCATTACAAATGCAATTAATGCTGGAAGAAAACTACCACCTGCAGGGTCAGTAATAGAGGCCTTTTCCATCGTGAATGCTTGACTTAAAAACACAAGACTGACGATGATCATAATTACTCCAGGAGCAAATGCTCTTACCTTTTGCATTTTCTAAATCCTCCTTTTGATTCAAATACTTTTTAAAAAATGCTCTTAATAGAGGTTGTAAAGGTATAAAACAAAGGAGAGCTCGCGAGATGCGAGCTTTCCAAGTAAAACTAAAACTTCAACCTATTCTGCAACTTTCGGGATATCAAATTCCTCTGGTGATTTTACTGTTTCACCAGCTTCATATAACATCCATGCAGCAGTAGAACGGTTTTGATCAACATAATCCATTGCTTCTTGTCCACTAATGTTCATGTATTCCATACCTAAGTTTGCTAATGTAGCTTTAAATTCATCTGTTTCAATAGCAGCTTGGAAAGATTCCGAGAGCTTTTCCACCACATCGGCTGGTGTGTCTTTATGTGCAAATACGGCTTGGAATGGTCCCCAAGGTAGATATTTATTAATTTCTGGATAAGCGTCTGTGATTGCTGGCACATCCGGTAATGCATCGATTGGTTCATTGTTCACAACTGCTAACATGCGGAAGTCACCAGATTCTACATAATCTTGTGCAGCCGAGACCGTTACTGAGGTAACATCAACTTCGCCACCTAAAAGAGCAGTTGTTACTGGTCCTTCACCATCGTATGGAACGGTTTTAAACTCAGAGCCAAGTTCATTTTGCAACATGGCGAGAACAACATTTGGAAGTCCACCTTCACCAGTTGTCCCAAAAATAAGATCATTCGGTTTATTTAGTGCAAAATCAACTAAATCTTCAATCGTTTCAAATGGTGAATCCTCTTTTACGATGATTCCTGCATAACTATTGGCGATAACAGATATTGGTACAAAATCTTCTTGATAACTACGATCCGAAATATCCAACACTTGATAAAGGTTCGGATTTTCAGCACCGAATAATAATGTGTGCCCATCGGCAGGTCGATCGTATACATCTTGTGTTGCGATTGCCCCTGCAGCACCTGCTTTATTTTGCATAACGAGTGAGCCATCAATTTCGTCTTCTACGATTGGAGCGAGTGTTCTTGCAATAATATCTGTCGCTCCTCCTTCACCCCACATGATGATCCCATCAATGTTTTTCTCAGGGAATGAATCTGCCGCTCCATTGCCCTCGCCTGAAGACGCTGAATTAGCATTACCACTATTTGAGCTACAGGCAGATAAAACTAAAATGATTATTGCGAAAATTGGCAGTGTTATTTTAAATAGTTTTTTCTTCATGTTGTCTCCCCCTTTGTTTAGCAGTTAAGAAAAGTATAACTACTATCTTACTGCTCACTGGCTAAAAGTGCGACGTCCTGGGACTGGGACTGCGCTTACTCGTCCCATCGAAGAGCATTTGCACTTTCGTTCGTCTCACCGTAAAGATTTGTCTCAGGCGCCAGTACTAGCACGTCAATCACTCGTAAGGCTACTAAAGCATTCACCCAAAGGCATGGCGAATGCCAAGTTTTCTAATGTTTTTACGTTAAAATTAGAAGAGTGCTACAATTTCGCTTTCTTTATTCGCCAACTTTTGGAATACCGAGTTCTTCTGGAGAAATTTCTGTTTCACCAGCATCATACAGCATCCAAGTTGAAGTTGATTGGTTTGCTTTTACAAATTCTACCGCTTCTTCACCGTGTAAATTTAACGGATCTACACCCAAACTAGTAAGTTTTTCAATAAATTCTTCATCATTTTGTGCAGCTTCAAAGGCATCACTTAATTTTTGAACAACTTCATCTGGGGTATCTTTATGTGCAAAAATTCCTTGAAACGGTCCCCACGGCAAATATTGATCAAACTGTTCATAAATATCTGTAATCGGCGGTACATCTGGAATCGAGTCTAATGAACTATTGTTTAGTACAGCTAACATTTTAAAATCGCCTGACTCTACATATTCTTGAGCAGCAGAAACTGCAAGTACTGTAACATCAATTTCATTTCCGAGCAATGCGACAGCTAGTGGACCATCTCCGTCATATGGAATGAGGTTAAAGTCTGTGTCAAGTTCACTTTTTAACATCGCACTTGCTACATGTGGAAGACCACCTTCACCTGATGTCCCCATTTTAAGCTTTCCAGCGTTCTTGCTAGCATAATCTACTAATTCTTCTAAAGTATCAAACTCAGAATCTTTATTTACTACTATACCCGCATAACTTTGTCCAATAATGGAAACTGGAACGAAATCATTTACGTAATCCCTTTCAGAAATGCCTAATAATTGATAAAGGTTCGGGTTTTCTGCTCCGAATAATAATGTATATCCGTCTGCCGGCTGATCATAAACATACTGGGCACCGATTGCTCCACTTGCGCCAGTTTTGTTTTGCATAACTAAGGAAGCGCCAACTTCATCTTCCGCAATGGAAGCTAGAGTTCTTGAAATAATATCAGTCGCCCCACCTTCCCCCCACTGAATGACACCATTTATATCTTTTTCAGGGAATGAAGTAGCTTCATCATCATTTGTTGGGCTTGCTTCATCAGCACCCTTGTCCCCTCCGCCACCACAAGCTGCTAGAGCGAGGACAGCTAGTAAACTACCAAAAACGCATAACTTCTTCAAAAACGAATTCATTATTTGTTTCTTCCTTTCTAGTTATTATAGTTGATTATTTGTAAAACGATAAGAGAAAACTGCTGGAAAATCCACCACCTTTATATGATTTTTATGCAAACGGTTACTTTATAGCGTTAAAATTCCATTCAGTGGAACAGGTTTACCTTTAATGGAATTGATTGATAAAAGAATTCTAACATAAAAAAAGAAAGCTGTCACCTGAAATTTAAAAAAACTTCGTGAATTTGTCGGAACATTTAAAAATTACTTAGAGAATATGGGGGAACTTTAGCGTAAAATTGTGTGTGAGTGAATTTTTGATATTAAAATATTGAAAAATCGGTAGAAATGTTTTAAACTAAAATTATAGTTCTGTTGTATAGAACTGAATTCCATTTAGGGGGTTCAGGAAGGGGTTTTAGTGATGACAGAAAATAATCCGCAAATTATTCGCTCAGTCCAACGAGCGATTGATGTTCTCAATTGTTTTAGTGAAGAAAAATCAGAATTAACATTAACGGAAATTTCTATTGTAACCGGTTTAGCAAAGTCGACAACGACGAGAATACTTGCAACATTAGAGGAAAATAGATTTGTAGAAAAAGAAGCTTCTACTGGAAAATATCGACTAGGTAGACAGCTTTATTTTCTAGGCCATCGCGCCGGACGTTCCATCGAACTAAAAGAAGTAGCAAAAGAAACGATGATTCGCTTGCGGGATCAGTTGAAAGAAACAGTAAATTTATATGTTAGAGAAGGCGAACATCGTGTTTGTGTACAGCAGTATGAAAGTTTGCAATCTGTAAAACATATGATTCAAATCGGCCAACATCTCCCACTAACAGTTGGTGCGAGTGGAAAAGTATTGCTCGCATATGAACCGAAAAAATTTATCGAAGAGATTATGGAAAAGCAAGTAATGGTGAAAAGTAAAGTCGCCTTACTTTCCGAACTCAATATGATCACCGTCGAAAAATATGCGGAGAGTATTGAAGAAAGAGAAACCGGAACCTCAGCAGCGGCCGCACCAATTTTTAATATTCACGGCGAAGCGATTGCCGCACTATCATTATCAGGTCCCGCACAACGATTTAACCCAAGTAAAGTCCCGGATTTAAAAACAATTTTAGTCGCCAGCGCTTTGGAAATTTCAAACCATATGGGCTTTACGTTGTGAGACGTTATCGGCACATGTTGTGGTGAAACGGCACATATTAGGCTGCAATCGGCACATGTTGCGAAGAAACGGCACATGTCGCGAAGAAACGGCACATATAAGGTTGCAATCGGCACATGTTGCGAAAAAACGGCACATATCAAGTTCCAATCGGCACATGTCAATCAGAAATGGCGCATGTTCAGTTGTAGTTCCACAAATTGTGTTAGATTGGTGCATATTAATATTAATCGTGTAATCAATGATGGGATGAAATCCTCTCCCATTCATTTTTCTATAAGTTTTAGATCGATCTATTATATGGAGGGAATTAGTATGACAGCTAAGAGTTTTGGTCCGCTAACGGGGGTAAAAATTCTCGATATTTCAACGATGATTGCGGCACCGTTTGGGGCAACATTGCTCGCGGACTTCGGTGCAGAAGTAATTAAAATTGAACTACCAGGAAAAGGGGACACACTGCGAACGGTTGGTCCGTGGAAGGGTGAGGAGGCGCTTCGTTGGCCGGGGCTTGCGCGTAATAAAAAGTCGCTCACGCTTGATATCCGCACAGATGAGGGGAAAAAGATTTTTAAAAAACTTATTACACAATCTGATATATTAATAGAAAACTTCCGTCCAGGTACATTGGAAAAGTGGGGACTGGGCTACGAGGAATTGAAAAAAGAGAACCCTGAACTTGTGATGGTGCGTGTTTCTGGGTATGGACAAACGGGACCTTATCGTGAAAAAGCAGGTTTTGGTACTCCGGGAACGGCGTTTAGCGGGCATACGGCAATACAAGGTTACAAAGATCGTCCGCCTGTCAGTCCATCTTACTCGTTGCTTGATTATATTACTGGTGTTTATGTGGCGTTCGCGGCAGTGGGCGCACTTTATCACCGTGATACGGGTGAGGAAGGTGAAGGGCAAGTCGTTGAGATGGGTCTCTATGAATCTATTTTCCGGATGCTCGAGTTTTTAATCGCTGAATATGATCAAAATAAAGTCGTGCGCGAAAGATCGCCGGGACTTTCAGGTCACTCAAGTCCTGCGGGAACATATGAAACGAAAGACGGAAAATTTGTTGTACTCGTTTGTAGTACTGATTCCACATTCGACCGCCTTGCAAAAGCGATGGGTCGCGAAGATATGTTAGAAGATGATCGTTATTATACAAATGCAGTTCGTCTGAAAAATGATGATGAAGTGCAAGAGATTGTCTCCAGTTTTATCAAGCTATACACACAAAAAGATTTAACAGCAAAACTCGATGAAGCAGGTGTGCCAGTTAGCCCAATTTATACGATTGAAGATATTTTCAATGATCCACAGTATAAAGCACGGGAAAATATTGTCGAAGTTGAGCATCCTCGTCTTGGAAAAGTGAAAGTGCCAGGAATTGTGCCGAAGTTTTCTAAAACTCCTGGAGCAATTCGTCACCGAGCACCTGAACTTGGTGAGCATAATGACGAGATTTTGGGCGACGCACTCGGACTTTCGGAAGAGGAAATCGCGGGACTAAAAGAACAGGGAGTGATTTAAATGGAAAAAAAATTAACCTTACCAGAGCGGGTAACGATATGTGAAGTGGCACCACGGGATGGTTTTCAGTCGATTAACGAATTTATCCCAACAGAAAATAAGCTAGAAATTATCCGAAAATTAGCTGCAACTGGAATTACGTCGCTTGAAATTACTTCATTCGTGCATCCTCGTGCAATTCCGCAGTTAAAGGATGCGGAAGAAGTGGTACGTACGGTCATCAATGAGCTTGACGGGATCGATGTGCGTGCGCTCGTTCCGAATTTACGAGGAGCAGAGCGGGCATTTGGTGCAGGCGTCAGGAAATTAAAAACAATGCTCTCGGCGACAGATTCTCATAGCCTGTCGAATGCAAATGCGACTGTTAAGGATTCACAGGAAAAACAGGCGCCTATTTTTGAGTATGTAGCTCGGGAAAATATCGAGGTAATGGGCTCTATTTCTGTAGCGTTTGGTTGTCCGTTTGAAGGATTGGTGCCAGTTGAACGATTAGTCGAGATCGTCGGTCGCTACGATGCAGCCGACGTCCGGGAAATCTCTCTTGCGGATACAACAGGCATGGCACAGCCGAAACAAGTATTTGATACGCTGGAAGTTTTAAAAACAGAATTTCCACATATAACCTATTCGATGCATTTTCATAATACACGCGGCATGGCGCTTGCGAACACATTGGCAGCATTGCAACAAGGTGTGACGCTTTATGACAGCTCCATCGCGGGGCTAGGCGGTTGTCCGTATGCTCCAGGCGCGACTGGAAACGTTTCGACTGAAGATCTAGCACATATGCTTGCCGAAATGGATATTGAAACGGGAACGGATTTGGAGGCGCTGATTGCAGCGGCAAAAGATGTGCGTGATTTGCTTGGTGTTCCGGGTGATAGTTATATGCTAAAAGCGGGACCATCCTGCCGTTTACATGAAGAAGCGCCGACCGGCCAAAAGAAAGTAAAATAGAAATCTACATCAAAGCTTTTCCCTCAATCCAAGGGGAAGGCTTTTTTAATTTCCTACAAAATACAATTATTGTAATTCCATCTTCTATGATATAATACACTCTAAATGAAGGCACTTTTAAAACGCTCGGAGATAAAGGGGGGTGAAGTTATGTTGAATGTTTCACGCGAGAAAATTCATCCGTTGTTTTCAATATCTATTGATCCGTTAGAAAAAAACTGGGAAGAAAAAATAACACAAAGCAAAGATCCGTTCGTTTTTTTGGAAAGAAATGGCGAGCTTTATGCGTATGTGTTTATCGGTAATATGAAGGAAGACATCACGCTTGATATGATAACATCCAATGCCAGTTCGCTTGATATGGTTGGGGTGTTAAAAGATGAAGAGTCCGTTTCCGCTCCTTTTCTTTTTCAAACACTCGGCGATCCAATTGCACTTGTAAAGAACAATGAGGAATACATTGGATACATACGCAGAGAGGATTTGTTAATCGAACTGCTTCGGGAAGAGGACAATCATACGAATTTGTTGAAAATCATGCTTGCCTCAATTCCGATGGGGATATTTATCGTCAATACGGAAAGAAAAATTATCAACTGTAATGAAGCGGGCATACGAATGATAAAGTCAACGTATGACGACGTAATGTTTATAGATGCTGAAAAAATTTTTGATCCAGAAAAAATCGAGAAGACATTTGCGACATCGAAAGCAATGCTTAACCAGATACATGTAACAGATGATTTGGGAGTTTTATTTGATTATAACCCCATTGTGGATGCGAACGGTCAGTTGGAAGGGCTTATGATCATTGTTCAGGATTTGCCAAAAGTGGAAGAAATGGCGATGGAAATTCAATATGTAAAAGATTTAAATGCTGATTTGAATGCAATTTTAACTTCGATGTACGATGAATTATTAGTTGTTGATCAAGAAGGGATTATTCTGCGTTATAGTGATAATTTTATTTCAGACTTTGCAGGGACAAATGTAAAAGAACTTATTGGAAAAAGTATTTTTGATCTGGAGAGCAATAGTGATATAGGTGCATCGGTAGCCGATCTTGTTATAAAAAGGGAAAAGAAAGCCTCGATTGTCCAAGAACGAAATGGAAAAAATGTAATGGCGATTGGAAATCCTGTTTTTAATGAAAAGGGTGAGTTGTATCGGGTCGTCATTGCAACGAGAGATATTACCGAAACTACTAAACTGAAAAATGAACTCGATGCAACGAAAAGACTAACCAAAGAATACGAGAAACAGATAGAAAATTTAAAGCGCAAAGAAAAGTTTGGAAAAAAGATTATTTATAGCAGTTTAAAAATGGAACGGATCATGATGAAAATCGAAAAATTGGCAGAGTTTCATTCGACTGTTATGATTTTGGGCGAGTCGGGAGTAGGGAAAGATTTAATTGCAGAAGTTATTCATCAGCACGGAAAAAGGGCAGATAAGCCATTTTTAGCACTAAACTGTGGTGCAATTCCAGAAGAGTTGTTGGAAAGTGAGCTTTTCGGATATGTAAAAGGTGCGTTTACCGGCGCAGATAATGAAGGAAAAGTTGGATATTTTGAGCAAGCACATCAAGGCGTTTTGTTTTTAGATGAAATTAGCGAATTGCCACAACGTCTGCAAGTAAAATTATTACGTGTCCTTCAGGAAAAAGAAATTACACGTGTCGGGAGTACACAAACGATTCCAATCGACGTGCAAATTATCACTGCGACAAATAAAGATTTAAAAGAACTTGTAAAAACAGGACAATTCAGAGAAGATTTATTTTACCGGATCAATGTTATCCCAATAACAATTCCACCGTTACGTGAAAGGTCTGAAGATATTCCACTGTTGGCTTACCATTTTATTGAGCGTTTAAATGAACAATATGAAAAAAATTATCATCTTTCCCCAGAGGCGTTAAGTTTATTAGAAGCATATGCTTGGCCAGGAAATGTTAGGGAGTTACAAAACTTAATGGAGCGTCTCGTTGTTTTTGCAGATGAGGACGTGATTACAGCTGACTTTATCAGTCCGTTTATGCATTTTGGTCAAGCAAGGCAATCGAAGCCTGTCATTACAGAAGTTTTGCCATTACATGAAGCGAAAGAATGGATTGAAGAACAGTTGATTACATTAGCGATGGAAAAATATAAAACGACAACAGAAGCAGCGAAAGCCTTACAAATCAATCAATCGACGGTAAGTAGGAAGTATAAACGAATCATGGAAAAGAAAGAGATTTTAGAAGTGACATAGGCTTTATGCAGGACCCTTGTCGAAATTTGTTATTTTTAATCTAGGTAGTTGATAAACTGCCGCGTATGCGCTAAGTTGATTTCCGCTCCGGGCAGTCGCTTTCCGTGGGCACGGCTTCAGCCTCCTTGCCCCGACAAGGGGTATGCCGACGTTGTCCGCAAAGGACGCTTTTAGTCGGCCATCATTAAACCACCGCTGCGGGGTTTTCAGACACGTGGGACTGCAGCTGCCTTCGTCCCATTGAAGAGCATTTGCTTTTCCAGCAGGAGTCGACTGCCCTCCGCTCCAATCAACCATCACGAATGGCATTGTATGGCTTCATCAAGCAATAAACAGTCGTGAATAGTTGCAATTCACCATCCCAGCGAAGGAAATACACGGAGACTCCTGCGGGAGGAAAGGCATCGGTGAGACCCTGCCCCGGCAAGGGGTATGCAGACGTTGCCCGTAAAGGGCGGTTTTAGTCTGCCCTCCTTAATATACTCGAGGAGGCTCAACAACCGCCCGCGGAAAGCGTAGTGTATTTCCGTAGCGGTAAGATAATTACCATTCCAAGATACGCAGAAAGCAACAAACTTTTTAGAAAACAGACTTATGCAAAATGGAATACATTATGCAACCTGTCATAAAAATGTCTTACTGAATAATATTTGAAATTCAATTATTTTAAAATGAAAACATAGCCACGACAGCGATTTCTATACTACCAAGTATAATAATCACTGTTTTTTTCATATTGGCATATAAATTGCAATAAAATATTAGTAACAACTATATGATGAATAGGCAGGAGGAGATATGCATGAAAGAACAGACGATGACAGATTCGAAAATAAAAGAATTAATTGAACTAGATAAAAAACATTTTATTCACCCAGCTTCCAATCCGAAAGAAGTTTCAACACAAGGACCAGGCGTCATTTTCTCTGAAGGAAAGGGTGTTTACGCTACTAATTTAATTGATGGAAAAGAATACATGGATGGTATGTCGATGCTTTGGAATGTGAATGTTGGGCATGGTCAGCAGGAACTCGTTGATGCTGGTAAAGAGCAAATGGAAAAAATTGCGTACAGTTCTGCCTTCAAAGGTTTTTCAAATGAACCGGCGATTCGACTTGCTGCAAAATTAGCGGAGCTTGCTCCAGGCGATTTAAATGCTGTATTTTTTACCTCAGGAGGGTCTGAGTCGAATGATACGGCAATTAAATTATCGAGATTTTATTGGGGGCTAAAAGGAAAACCGAAGAAGCGAAACTTTATCGCTTTAGGTAGTGCATATCACGGGGTAACATTAGCGGCGCAAACGGCTACAGGGATTCCAGCGTTCCATGAATTTGCGGGTTCATTTATTGACGGAGTGTTCCACGCGCTTCCACATCAATTAGAATGTGAATTAGGAGATAAGGAACATCCGAATTATGCGGAATCCATTCGTGGGATTATTGAGCGTGAAGGCGACGACACGATTGCGGGAATTATTCTTGAGCCAGTGCAAGGCGCCGGAGGAGTGAATATTCCCCCAGAAGGATATATGCAAGCCGTTCGAAAAATTTGCGATGAATATGACATCTTAATGATGGCGGATGAAGTTATTTGCGGATTTGCCCGAACGGGAAAAATGTTTGGTGTTGAAAATTGGGATATTGTACCGGATATGATGTCGATTGCCAAAGGGATAACAAGTGGGTACGCCCAGCTCGGCGGCGTAATGGTAAACGATGAGATCAAGGCTACGATTGATGGCTATGAAGCGGTAATGGCACATGGTTTTACATATAGTGCACATGCAACAGCTTGTGCGGTTGGACTGAAGAACATTGAATTAATGGAACGTGAAAAAATGCTAGAAAATGTACAACAGATGGAATTGGAACTAAAAAAGGGGCTTGACTTTTTAGCGGAAAGGCATCCGGTTGTGACGAACACACGCTGTATCGGTTTACTCGCTGCTTTTGAGCTGTATGAAGATCCGGCGACCGGAACAATGTTTGGAGAAAATGTATTTCCAGCGAATAGAGTAGTTGATGAATGTTTTGACAGACAACTGATTTTAAGAGCGCTCGGTGCCCATAATCACATTGTCGCAATCGCACCACCTCTGATTATTACGAAAGAAGAAGTGGAAGAGATGATTGACATAATCGATCAAGCGTTAACTGCTTTTGAAAAAAGTCTTGCCTAAATAACGAAAGCGTTTTATTAGAGAGAAGGAGGATTACCAATGCTATATATTAATGGGGAATGGATTACAGATGGTAACAAAATGGACGTTATCAATCCAGCTACCGGAAAAGTGATTGATTCGGTAACGATAGGTGGTAGGGAGGAAACGAAGGAAGCAATTACTCATGCGACAGAGGCTTTTAAAACGTGGAAAAACATACCTGGGGCGAAAAGAGGTCGTTATTTAGCTACTGTTGTTAAGTTGATGCGGGAAAAGCGAGAAATTTTAGCTGAAACGATTACGAGGGAAAACGGGAAACCATTTTCTGATGCACGTGGTGAAGTAAGGAGCGCGATTGATTATTTGGAATGGTATGCGGAGGAGGCGAAACGATTATACGGGGATACACTTCCTGCCTCACAAGTCGACAAACATCTCATGGTGCTAAGGGAACCGATCGGGGTTAGTGCAGCGATTACGCCATGGAACTTTCCACTGTCGATGATTACGAGAAAAATAGCTCCAGCACTTGCTGCCGGATGTACCGTTGTGTTAAAACCTGCTTCACAAACTCCTTTATCCGCAATTAAAGTGTTTGAATGTTTTCATGAGGCGGGGATTCCTAAAGGGGTTGTGAATCTCGTCATTGGGCCAGCAGAAGAAATCGGCAAAGAAATGACGAGTAATCCGGACGTTCGAAAACTTACGTTTACCGGCTCAACCGCTATTGGTAAAAAATTGATGCGTGATGCCGCCGATACGGTCAAAAAAGTATCGATGGAACTTGGTGGGCATGCACCATTTATTGTATTTGAAGATGCGGATATTGATGAAGCGGTAACAGGAGTCCTGTTAACAAAATTTAAAAACAGTGGGCAAACATGTATCAGTACTAATCGAATATATGTGGCTGAAAGTATTGTTGAAGAATTTGGTAAAAGGTTAGCACAGAAAACGGCTGAATTAAGAATTGGCAATGGTATGGAAGATGGAGTAGATGTCGGGCCGGTCATTAATAAAGGTGCAATGGAAAAAATTGCAGCGCAAGTAGAAGACGCTGTGAAAAATAATGGAAAAATTCTTCAAGGCGGAAATATACATAAGCCGGAAGAAGGGAGCGGATATTTTTATGAACCAACCGTCATCCAATATGCAACAGAGGAAATGCAAATTGCAACAGAGGAAACATTTGGACCAGTCGCACCGATTTTCCCATTTAGTTCCGAAGAAGAAGTGATAGAAAAGGCAAACCATAAACAGTACGGACTTGCTGCTTATTGTTATACAAAAGATATGGGGTGCGGGTTGCGGATGATGAAAGCATTAGAATACGGAATCGTCGGAATTAATGATCCGGCACCAATAGTCATTCAAGCACCGTTTGGTGGAGTGAAAGAAAGTGGAATTGGAAAAGAAGGCGGGAAGTATGGCCTTGAAGAATATATGGAGGAAAAATTTGTTTCAATTGGAATGAAGTAATAATTGGGCTGTTTTTCTATGACAGCTCTTTTAGTTTCATGCAGAGAAAGGGGGATCTAGCATGTCATCTTTAGACATAAACAAAACCGAAAAAGAAGGGCTCGTTCGACAAATCAAACATGAGGATTTGAAAGAAGTCGCAGCATTGTCTTACCGCTGTTTTGGATCAGGAATGTCATTGAATCATGAACAGATAGAAAGTCAGGTAAACATATTCCCGCGCGGCCAAGTATGTATCGAATATGATGGAAAAATTGTCGGCTGTGCATTAAGTTTAATCATAAATTACGATGATTACGGTGAAGACCATACATACGATGAAATTTCGGGAGATGGCTATATTCATAATCATAATCCAAACGGCGCCAATTTGTATGGAATTGAAGTTGGAGTAGATCCCAATTACCGAAAGATGAACTTCGGCAAAAAGCTATATGAGGAACGAAGACGAATCTGTAAAGAACATAATTTAAAAAGCATTATCATCGGTGGTCGGATGCCGAATTACCATCAGTATGCGACACAGATGAGTGCAGAAGACTATGCCAATGCAGTAATGAGAGATGAAATTTTTGACCCAGTACTAACCTTTCAAAAACAAAACGGTTTCTCGTTAAAAAATGTAATCCCAAATTATTTACCTGATGACGAAGAATCGCTATATTATGCCGCTTGTTTGGAATGGGTGAATAGCGATTACGTGGTGAAGTAACAGTACGCCACGTGTTTTCGGGTGTTATATTAACCTAAGTTCCCGGAATTTATAACGAGTTCAATTTGAAAATGCTGTAATATCAAGGTCTCGTCGTAAATTTGTTCATGAATCCATCGTTATACTTTAAACATTTGTAATGATGGAACTATCCAGTATTTACGCGGGGGTTCGAAGTTTCTCGTTACACAATCCGGGAATCCAGGATATTAAGGGAAAATTGTCAACTGTTACATTGACAAAATGTAAAGTTATTCTGAAATTTTTTTAACAGATCAGAAACCAGCATGGCTTCGCATAGCGTAGCCACCATCTATCATGAAAATAGATTGTTTTCATACAAAAGTATAAAACTTCCTTATCTGCATAAGTGCAACTAAGGCATTCGACATAACTAGGCGATAAGCTAAGTTTTCAAAACAATTGAACGAATGATTTTAATGTAGTAAAAGTTATAATAAGTAGTCGATTATAAACTTACAAGTATTTCCCTTTAAAAATGATTACGCTTACAAAAATCTATATGATTACTTTGACATTAACTAAGGGACAGGGGGATTTAAGGTGGCAGAAACAATTGTACGTTTAGAAAATATTACGAAAAGTTTTGGAGATATGCATGCAGTCAATGATGTCAGTCTTGATATTAAGACTGGGGAATTTTTAACATTATTAGGTCCTTCCGGGTGTGGAAAGACGACAACGCTAAGAATGATTGCAGGGTTTGAACAACCGACCACAGGAAATGTCTGGATCAGTGATAAAAAGGTAAATAATGTCGAACCATACAATCGTGAAGTGAATACAGTATTTCAAAATTATTCCTTGTTTCCCCATATGAATGTATTTGATAATATTGCATTCGGTTTGAAAATGAAGAAAATCAAGAAAAATGAGATCAATGAAAGAGTAATGAAAGTTTTAAAACTTGTTCAATTAGAAAGCCATAAGACCCGAAAGCCAGAGCAACTCAGTGGTGGTCAGCAACAAAGAATTGCTATTGCACGAGCCGTCGTTAATAATCCTCAAGTCTTATTGCTAGACGAACCGCTCGGAGCACTCGATTTAAAGCTCCGTAAACAAATGCAACTGGAGCTCAAGCATTTGCAACAAACCCTCGGAATTACATTTATTTATGTCACACATGACCAAGAAGAAGCACTGACAATGTCCGACAGAATTGTCGTCATGAATAATGGGAAAATTGAACAGGCGGATATTCCTCATAAAATATATGAAACTCCTAAAACATTGTTTGTTGCTAATTTTATTGGTGATACAAATATTTTAGAAGGTGTTGTAACGAATAGTGATAATGACGATGTAAAAGTTCAATTAGGGAATGAAACGTTACTTGCAAAAAATGATGGATCGTTACAGACAGGGCAAGAGGTTCAAGTGTCCATCAGACCGGAAAATATTTCATTTTGTACGGAAACAAATGAAGGTATGAAATTTGAAGTGACGGTAAAAGAGTTGATTTACATCGGTTCATTAACGAAAGTAGTTACTGAACTAGCAGATGGGCAAAAGCTACTTATTCAAAGTACAAATGGTTCAGATATTAAAGAAAATACAAAAAGATATGTAACTTGGAATAAAGAAGATTGCCTCGTATATCAAGGAGAAAATGAACAACAAGCTATAGTTCAATAAAAAGGGGCTGAGTTTATGAGAAGGAGTCTTGCAGTTACTATTTTTGGAATGGTGTTAATACTCGGATTAGTGGCGTGTTCGAACTCGAAACAAGCGGATGGAAAGGAGTCAGGGGTCGATGATTTAAGCGATGAACTAATCATTTTTAACTGGAGTGAATACATGCCAGATGAAATTATAGAAGGGTTTGAAGAAGAATTCGGCGTAGAAGTTGTCTATACTACATTTTCATCGAACCAAGAGATGTTAGCGAAAATTAAAAGTGGCACAGTTGCTTATGATCTTGCAGTACCTTCTGACTTTTACGTTAAAGTCACGAAAGAAGAAGGATTACTAAACAAAATAAACTTCGATAATATTCCAAACTTTGAACATATCGCAGATGAATGGAAAAGTCTAGACTCTGATCCGGATAATGAATATTCGGTTACGTATATGTATGGATTTGATGGGATCTTTTATAATAAGTCAAAAATAAATGAACCGCCTACAAGTTGGGGAGATTTATGGAATCCAGAATATAAAGGACATGTCGTTGTCATGGAGGCTGCAGATGAGATTAATGATATGTTACAGCAGTATTTAGGAAATGACATCAATGATCCAACGGTTGAACAAATCGAAGAAGGTGGGGAGAAGTTTAAAGAACTTGTTCCAAATATTTTATTGTTCTCTGAAACGCCAATAGCAGAGTTGGTAAGTGGCGAAGCGTGGATTGGTTATGGGTATTCAGGTGAAGCGGGTGTTGCTTATTTAGAAAATGAAGACATTGATTTTGTTTTACCAGAAGAAGGCGGGATTAGATGGACAGATAATATGGTAATTCCATCCACTGCACAAAACCAGGCAACTGCCGAAGCTTTCATTAATTATATGTTGCGACCAGAAGTAAGCAAACTTTTGTCTGAAGAGTTTCCTTATGGCAATCCAAATACAGCGGCTGTTGAACTTTTAGATGAAGATCATGCAAAAATTCCTGGCATTTCGCTCCCGCAAGAGCAAATTGAAAAATCAGAATGGGCTGTTGTACTAGATCCGGAGAGAACGCAAGTTGTTAACAAAGTCATTCAAGAAGCTAAAGTTGCAGGAGGTCATTAGAAAAATAAAAGCTTTCAAAAATTAAAGATAGCCTTTTATTCTCCGTTATCACTTTAAAATTATAAGCAGCTAGGATTCGTTACCTTAACAAACTAGGCTCTTTTCATAAGTTTTGTTGCTTTTGATTTTCGCAGTTGAAGTATACTGTGACGTAACGATTTATCACCGTTGGGGAAAAGTGACTCTACCTCCGCTCCGGAATGTGAGCCGATTAACAACATGCAGAGTCCAGATCTAAGATGTCGAGTCGATCTGCATGACGTCGAGTCTTTTTCCAACATGTCGAGTCGATCTGCAAGATGGGTAGTTTCGCTCTTAATCGTGCCCGTTTTAGGTGGGGGTCATGGAAAACGGGCATGTTTCGCTCTTAATCGTGACCATTTTGGGTAGGAGTCATGGAAACCGGGCATGTTTCGCCCTTAATCGTGCCCGTTTAGGGTGGGGGTCATGGAAAACGGGCAAGTTTCGCTCTTAATCGTGCCCGTTTTGGGTAAGAGTCATGGAAAACGGGCATGTTTTGATCTTAATCGTGCCCGTTTAGGTTGGGGATCATGGAAAACGGGCATGTTTCGGTCTTAATCGTGCCCGTTTTGAGTAAGAGTCATGGAAAACGGGCATGTTTCGGTCTTAATCGTGCCCGTTTTGAGTAAGAGTCATGGAAAACGGGCAAGTTTCGCACTTAATCGTGCCCGTTTAGGTTGGAGATCATGGAAAACGGGCAAGTTTCGCACTTAATCGTGCCCGTTTTGAGTAAGAGTCATGGAAAACGGTCATGTTTCGGTCTTAATCGTGCCCGTTTTGAGTAAGAGTCATGGAAAACGGTCATGTTTCGGTCTTAATCGTGCCCGTTTTGAGTAAGAGTCATGGAAAACGGTCATGTTTTGATCTTAATCGTGCCCGTTTTGAGTAAGAGTCATGGAAAACGGTCATGTTTCGGTCTTAATCGTGCCCGTTTTGGATAAGAGTCATGGAAAACGGCGAGTCTTTATCCATGATGTCGAGTCGAGCCGTATCGATTTATTAATAAGCAGAGCCTAATGTCACAGTTTATGGATTATGTTTCAAAGACATCAGGTCTTTTCGGTGGGGCGAATGGAGGTGCAGTCTTAATTTTATGGAAAATAGCCAAAAACTAAAAGGGGAAATAGGTGTTGACATGAGAGAGAGAACGAAGAAAATTTTATCTGCTTATAGCTTGGTTGTTTTTGCATTTCTATATATACCAATCATCGTTTTAATGGTCTTTTCATTTAATGATTCAAAACTTGGAACTGTATGGACCGGATTTACATTCGATTGGTATATAAAACTATTTAATAACTCCCAGATCATCGAGGCATTACTCAATAGCTTATTTGTTGCCACTGTAACAACGGTGCTGTCGGTTATTTGTGGGACGTTGGCAGCACTTGTTTTACATCGATATATTTTTATTGGGAAAAAAGCGGTCGACTTTATTTTAATGATCCCTGTGATTATTCCGGATATCGTGATTGGAATTGCACTACTATCTATTTATGGAATCCTTAAAATTAATTTAGGTTTATTTACAGTAATACCGGGTCATGTCGTATGGGGAATCTCTTTTGTTGCCTTAGTCGTTTTGGCGCGCATGGCTGGCTTTGACAGGTCACTTGAAGAAGCAGCAAAAGACTTGGGTGCCAATGAATGGCAGACCTTTTGGCGTGTAACCTTTCCACTCATTTTTCCAGGTGTTCTGGCTGGTGCGTTAATTGTCTTTACGATGTCATTGGATGAATTTGAAGTAGCATTTTTCACATCCGGTCCAAGCTCAAGTACACTTCCAGTACTGATTTACTCGATGGTTAGACATGGTGTTTCCCCTGAAATTAATGCGCTATCTACGATATTGATTGTATTAATTATGCTTGCTATTCTCGTTTGGGGTCTAACCATGAGAAGGAAGGAGAGTGCAACAAATGATTAGAAACATACGACTGGCCTATACGATGCTTACACCAACGCTCATTTGGCTACTACTCTTTTTACTCATACCACTAGGGCTAATCATGGTAATTAGCTTTACAACGAACTTGGGATTCGGTGGCATTTTGTATGAATTCAGTACAGAAGCATATCGATTAGCATTTAGTACGACATATGCAAGAGTAATTTGGAATTCATTACTTTGGGCAGGAATTGGAACAATAATCTGCTTACTTATTGCTTACCCCTTCGCCTATTTTATTGCACATGCTGGCAAGTGGAAAAATATACTCCTATTATTAGTCATGGTACCTTTTTGGACGAATTTTTTAATTCTTATTTATGCATGGATTGTGTTATTGAATTCTCAAGGAGTTATTAACAATTTATTGCTATCAATAGGAATCATTTCTGAGCCACTTGCGATGCTTTATACGCCGTATGCAGTTGTGATTGGAATTGTCTATGGATTTTTACCATTTATGGTGTTACCGATTTATGCTTCCATCGAACAATTGGATCATTCATATTTAGAAGCGGCAGAAGATCTCGGTGCGAGCCCGGTAAGAGCCTTCATAAAAATCACCTTGCCATTGACGGCACCAGGTATTTTTGCGGGGATTTTCCTTACATTCATTCCAGCACTAAGTGTATTTGTTATTACAGATTTATTGACCGGTGGAAAATTACTCATGTTAGGTAACATTATCAGAGATGCCTTTATCGTTGAGATGAACTGGCAATTAGGATCAGCCTTATCCTTATTACTTACTCTTCTTGTGTTAATTGCAATTTACTTATTTATGAAATTTACATCATCAGAGGATCGGAATCTATTACTATAGGTGCGTGTTCAAAAAGGAGGATAAAAAGGACTAAGTCGGCTAAGGTCGAAACGTCCTGTGCGGGCGCCATCGACACTAGCACGTCCTGTGCGTCGTCGGTCGATGACAAACGTCACGTCCTGTGATGCCATCGACACTAGTACGTCCTGTACAACGAAAGTTCAAGGCGCGGCGTAGCTTCCCATACCGGAACGTATGCAGTTAATACGTGAGGAACTAAAAAAAGCAAGCCAACGAGCTTTTCAAAGGAATGTCGACTAATAACGGGCTCCAGGCCCAACGACGGTTTACCCCTTTTGAAGGGCATGTCATTTTTACCGAACTTTTTGAACAACCTCTATAGTAAATTATCCTCTTATTACTTTAATAGAAGGTGAAAAAATGGATTTTTTATCCATGTGGGAAGCGACAGCAAATGAACGAATTGATCATCCGGCGCTTGAGGGAGAAATTGAATGTGATGTCGTCATTATTGGGGGTGGCTATTCAGGTCTATCTACTTCTTATCATTTACAAGAAAAAAACTGTCAAACGGTCGTTCTTGAAAAGGGTAGAGTAGGTAGTGGTGCTAGTGGCCGGAATGGCGGAGAAGTGCTTACAGGTTATCTTGGCACCATGCAAGAATGGGCGGAAAAATTCGGAATTGAAATCGCTAAAGAGATGTGGAAACTATCGATAGAAGCGATTGATTTAATCGAAAATATTATTGATACACATAACATTAAATGTGATTTTACTAGAAATGGAGATTTTTATGCTGCATATAAACCTTCACATCTGGAAGGAATGAAAAAGGAACAGGAATTCATGGCAGAGAAACTTAGTTATGAAGAGATAACTATCATTGAAAAAGACGCTCTGAAAACAGAGTTACAGACTGATTTTTATTATGGTGGTCGTGTCGATAAAAAAAGTGCACATTTCCACCCATTAAATTATGCACTTGGTGTGGCTGAAGCGACTGCTGAACGTGGGGCAAAGATTTTTGAAAACACAGAGGCAGTGCAGGTAGAGAGGAAAAATAAAAAAGTCGTCGTTCATACTCCGAACGGGCGGGTTGTTGCCGAGGAAATCGTTATCGTGACGAATGCTTATGCTGGTGATTTACATCAAACGATTAAACGAGCGGTCATCCCGGTAGAAAGTATTATGATTTCTACAGAAGCCCTGACAGAAGACTTGATGGAGGAATTAATTCCAAACAATCGAGCTGTTTCTGATTCTAAAAATCTATTGTATTATTTTCGGAGAACAAACGATAACCGTATGGCCTTT
The DNA here is from genome assembly GCF_037072025.1 of Pseudogracilibacillus sp. SO30301A. NCBI lineage: Bacteria > Bacillati > Bacillota > Bacilli > Caryophanales > Bacillaceae > Pseudogracilibacillus > Pseudogracilibacillus sp. SO30301A. Next base: position 87,067 of record NZ_JAXHDD010000003.1, read on the forward strand.
GGGGGGTCTGGTCGAGCAGCGAGCATGCGTGGACTAAACCGGATGTACGAAGCGTTACATATGGGAATGCTCAACGTTTTCCCACAGCTTAGAGATGCAGCAATTGATTATCGTTGGGGTGGCAAAGTAGGATTTACAAAGGAGATGCTGCCATATATTGGGCAATTGGAAGATGGTACATATTTTGCTTTTGGGTATGGCGGGCATGGTGCGGCAATGGCTTCGATGTTAGGAAAAGTAATCGCACATGCAATTTTGAATGATGGGGAAATGAATAATCCATTAAAAGTTGAAAAACTAAAGCCAATTCCATTTCATAGCCAGCATGCAAAAGCAGTTGGGTTGATTAAATTTTATAAAAAGTTTCAGGATATCGTCTCATAGAGAACGCATATGAAAAGAAAGGGATGAAAGGATAAGATGATTCAAAAATTAACATGTAAAGGCTCCCCTAAAGAAATCGGTAAGCAACATGGGGAGCAAGGAAAACAGCAAGTTTTATATAGTTTAAAAACATATGAAGAGCTTTTTCATGGCTATCAATTCATTGATTGGAAACAAGCGAGAGAACGGGCATTATTACATGTCGATGCGATTGAAAAGTACGATGCTGAACTGATCGAAGAAATGGAAGGAGTTGCCGAAGGGGCGGGAGTGGATTTTGAAGATATTTTAGCGTTAAATGCTCGTAGTGAAATTGCGCTAGGAAGTTACGGCGGGCGTGGGTTTTCCGATGGGTGTACAGCAATTGCGACATTTCCACCAGTTAGTAGAGACATCATTATTGGACAGAATTGGGATTGGAAAGGACAGCAACAGAAAAGCTTGCTTCTTATGGAAATTGAGCAGAAAAGTAAGCCAGCTGTCACGATCGTTACAGAAGGCGGGATCATCGGTAAAATTGGGTTTAATTCAGAAGGGTTAGGACTGTGTTTCAATGCGCTTTTAACAGACAAAAAGTCAAATGATGTTCCGATTCATTTAGGGTTGCGTGCTGTCTTAAATTCCCATACATTACCAGAAGCAATTTCAAAATTAAAAGATGGGCAAATTGCGGCGACAGCAAGTTTTGTGATTGGAAAAGCAGATAAGGATGGCAGTGGAATGGCGGTAAATGCGGAAGTTTCTCCATTTGGAATTGATCTTGTCGGTGGGACAGATGGCTCTTTCGTTCATACGAACCATATAAAGTCAGAGCTGCTTAAAGAAAATTTAACGGATATGAATGAATTTATTTACGATGGTTCCATGATGCGCTATAATCGTGCGAAACAGTTGATAAATATCGCGAAACACGAACAAGAAAATATTACCGAAGAAACGTATAAAGAGTGGCTAAAAGATGAATTTAATGCACCAGAAGCAATTAATCATTTTTCGAATGAAAATACTCCTGAACACCGACGGATGGAGACAGTTTTTTCGATCATTATGAATTTGTCAAAACGAAAAACGTACCTATGTATTGGGAAACCTTCTGAAGGAGAGTATACTGAAATTGAATAGAAAGGAAGGATGAACGTGTCAGCCGTTGATTGGTTAGAGGAAAAATTGATAATTCGCAAGATAGAAAAAGATGATATTGAAGAAGTGGTTAAAGTTGCTCAAGCTGCTTTTGGGAATCCTAATATTGCCTTTGAGAAAAAACATTATGAAAGTCATATTGAAATTTTTCCAGAAGGGCAAGTTTGTGTAGCATATGATGGAAAAATTATTGGAGCCAGTTCAAGTGTCATTGTCAACTATGATGAATATGGACACGATCATTCGTTTGAAGAAATTTCCGGGAATAATTATATTACAAACCATAATCCGGAGGGCCGAAATCTGTATGGAATTGATGTCGTCGTTCATCCGGATTACCGCAATTTAAAAATCGGTCGCCGTTTGTATGAGGAGCGGAGAAATTTATGTAAACGATTGAATTTAGAGAGTATTATTATTGGTGGTCGTATTCCGAATTACCATAAATATGCCGATACATTGACGGCGGAAGAATATGTGAGACAAGTGGAAAAGGGTGACATCTTTGACCCTGTAATTTGTTTTCAATTGGCGAACGGGTTTAAAATCAGGACTGTTAAAGCGAATTATTTGATTGGTGATGAAGCCTCATTGGAATACGCAACGATTATGGAATGGGATAATCCTGATTATCGTCGTGAGAATAAAAATAAATTGTAACTTCTGATGGAAGATTTATGCAAATTGGAATAATGTATGCAGATCGGAATGAAATCATGCGTAATGGTTTTAACAGTAAGACAGCATGATCCCGCATTCGCGGAAGCCACCATCTATCATGAAAAAGGTTTGTTTCCATACAAAAGTATAAATCCTTTCTTGACTCGCTCACTGGCTAAGAACGCGACATCCTGCCGCAACGCCAGTACTAGCACGTCCTGGGACTGCGCATTCGCTCGTCCCATCGTAAAAATTTGTGCTCGTAAGTGCTACTTTCGTTCTCGCCGTAAAAGGCTTGCACTCTAGAGCATAAGTGCAACATCACCTCTGTCTTTCGCCATTATGGCTCTGAGGATGGTCGACTAAGAACAGGCTTTGCGCCTAATGTCGGCATACCCCTAGTGATGAGGGCAAGTTTTCTTTAACGTATGCCAAGTTTTCTAAAAGAAACAGGGATGTACAGCCTTTGCAAAGGGATATCCCTGTTTTTGTTGGCATATATCTTGCAAGTGAAATAGTTGGAAGAGAATTACATGAAGAGAAAATTTGAAAACGGTTACGATAGGGGGGAAGCCATATCTAATTCTGTTTATTTCGTTAGGTATATTGTAAGCGATTGCATAGCTTAATCCTAAATAAAAAACTAAAACGATTTGGGGGAAAAATATGGGTCAGAAAACATCACTCAAAAGAAGTTTGGGAGTTTGGGCAATTGTTGCACTAGGTTTGGGGTATATGACGCCAACCGTTGTGTTTGATACGTTTGGAATTGTTTCGCGAATTTCGAACGGGGTTGTACCGCTCGCTTACCTTGTCGGGTTAATCGTGATGATTTTTACTGCAATCAGTTATGGAAAAATGGTGCGCGTTTTTCCGGATGCAGGTTCCGCCTATACATATACAAGGCGAACGATGGGGGAACATGTTGGATTTCTCGTAGGTTGGGCGTCTTTACTAGATTATTTATTATTGCCGATGGTTAACGCACTAATTATACGTATTTATATGGGATCTTTATTTCCAGAAGTACCTGGTTGGGTCTGGGTAGTCATTTATGTCGCGATTGTCACTGCGATAAACGTGTACAGTATGCGCTCTACTTCAGGTTTAAATTTGATTCTCGTCGTTTTCACCGTTGCACTAGTTGCGATTTTTATCGTCATGGCTTCTTTCCAACTTTACAATGGTATGGGGGAAGGAACGTTATTTACGATTAAACCATTATGGCATCAAGATGTGGAAATGATTGCTGTCTTCACTGCCGCAACCGTGGTAGCATTTTCCTTCATTGGGTTCGATGCGATCACAATGTATACGGAAGAAGCAAAAGATGCAAATACTGTGCCACGAGCGATTTTGGTTACGGTTATTCTTGGTGGAACTATCTTTTTTATCGCTGCTTATTTTACACAAACATTATTCCCGGATCTTGGCGTGTTTAGTTTGTTAGATGATACATTACCTGAAATCGGATTATATGTAGGAGGGCAAGTTTTCCAGCTCATTTTCCTGGCTGGAGCTTTTGCGGCAACCGTCGCTTCAGGACTTGCATCTCATGCGAGTGTTTCGCGCTTGTTGTACGTAATGGGACGAAATGGGGTGTTGCCGAAGCGGGCATTTGGGTATGTTCATCCGAAATTCCGAACCCCAGTTTTTACAGTTGTATTAACAGGAGTAGTCTCGTTGCTTGCGATTGGCCCAGATCTCGAATTAATTGCTTCCGTAATTAATTTTGGTGCACTGATTGCGTTTACGTTTGTTAATCTCTCTGTTATTTCCTATTTTGTCGTGAGGAAAAAGCGCTATAAAACTGGCAAGGATATCTTAGACTACTTAGTAATGCCAATTTTAGGTGCAGCGTTCACCGGAATTCTCTGGTACCACTTACATGCAGATGCATTTATTGGCGGACTCACTTGGGTTGTCGTTGGAGTTATCTACATGTTGTATTTGACAAAGTTTTTCAAGAAAAAATTGGGTACATTTGAAGAATCAGAGATGGACGAAATTGCATAATTTTAAGGAGACATTCAAGTTAGGGAAAAATTTGCAACTATAGAAGGAAATAAATCCGAGTTAATAAAAACGATTCAGGATGTCGTACAAATTGATACTGTCGTTGGCAATGAAAAGGTAGGACAGCCTGCATAAGTGTATCTAAGGCACTCGCCATTAAGGCTTGGCTAATGTCAAGTTTTCTAAAAAGATAAGAAAGTATAAAATTTGGGTCTACCATAGTGTGTGTCACTGTGGTATTTTTAATATATGGAGAAAAACATATTAAAACAAATCTTCTTTGATAACAATCAACATTGGGAGTCATTTAAAAAGAAATATGGAGCTAGAATCCGTCCAGTAGTCATCAAGGAGGTTTAGAAGTTTCGTGACTGCGGAAATCCAAAAAATGGATTTAAACTCTTTGTTTGCGAAGGCTGCCATGATGTTCGAAAAGTTCCTTACCGATGTAAAGGTCGCTTTTGCACAACATGTTCACTTGGTGAGAGTGAAGAATGGAGCCGTTTATTAACGGAAGATGTGTTACAGGTGAACCATCGACATATTATATTTACGATTGATGAAGGGTTACGCGAAATATTTTTGTTGCATCGTCATCTCTTAAAACCTTTGATGGATGAGGCCGCCAAACTAATTTCAGATTACTTTGGAAAGAAAGCAAAGGTAAAACCAGGTATCATAGCTGGTTTACATACATTTGGTTCAAGAGTGAACTTTAATCCGCATGTACATATGTTGGTGACAATGGGAGGAATAACAAAAAAGGGAGAATGGAAAGGATATGATTTTATCCCTTTTCAAATGCTCAGGAAGCAGTGGCAGACCGTTGTATTAAAGTTAATCCGAAAAAACCTGTCCAATAAAGAAAAGAAACAGGTTCAGCCTCGCTTACAAAAGGCTTTTTCCGAAAATGGAGAAGGCTTCTATGTGTATGCCCCAAAACAAAGAGGAAAAATAAAGGATCAATTACGCTACATTGGTCGTTATATGCGTCGACCGGCGATTGGAATCAATCGAGTTGAGGCATATGATGGACAATATGTCACATACAAGTATATTGATAAAAAGATAAGCAAGAGAAGCGTGAAACGCTGATGGTAGAAGAGTTTATTATCGTTTAATCCGTCATATTCCGGATGAACAATTCAAAACGATTCGTTATTATGGCATGTATTCGAGAAGAAGTAAAAGCTTAAGCAAAAAAATGCTAACTGCATGGCAACAAGGAAGAAAACGTTGGATACTGAAAGTAAAGAAAACATTACGCCGCCAAACCTGGAGAGAGCGTGTTATTTCTAGTGGTCAAAAAGATCCCATGATATGCCCGCACTGCGACAATAATTATGAGTACATGGGAGAAGTCTGTCCTGAAGATGGCAGATTGGAAATAAAAGTGGCATTAACCGTTGAAGCAAGAAATTATATGAAAAGGGTGATTGCTTATCTCGAAGAAACCCCGGAGCCAAAACAAACGAAAGAGGAATAAAAAGAAAATAGGAACCGATCATCTAAAACCCAAAAAAACAATGATCAATTATCATTGTTTAATGTGTCATGAAGTGGAAAAAATTCCTTATGACGTTGTTAGGGACTTTGATTTAATGGATGGAGGAGATCCTACGACCCCACCAAGATTCAGCTGTGAACAATGCGGAGAAGAAATGTATCCAGAGTATTACAAAGGAGTACATGGACAGGAATACAAATTATCGGATATTCTCTAGTCATGGAGAGAGAGAAAGGACCGGGCCGTCTTTTGCCCGGTTTTTCTAAACACAGAGGGGAGCAAGCGTAGCGCGGTAGGAATTTTAAAAAATTCACCATTTCTAGTGTCCAATTTCTTGACATAGATCCATTCTTATCTTTTATTCTAAATACAAATTAGCTTTTATTATACGCTTGTGACTTATGTTTTACTTTAAAACCGAACATATCATTTATTGGAAATTTGCTTTTACTTATTTATCTTGATGACTAGAATCTGAGTTCCTCTACTTGTGTGGTTATGGCTAATAACTCAAGTGTTTCAGCACAAAAAGGTCTTTTTATTACACCTAACTAGTTTTATTCTATGGCATTTCATCCTCATTTATAAACTCGTATTCTATTGAGTACGCTCCTTTCGCGAGCACTCTTATGAATGTGCCTGGTTCGAGCCTCGTGCTGGAGCTAAATACCACTTGTTTTGTTTTATTGTTTTTGTTAATCCCTTCTAGATCATACTTAAACCTTCCGTCATCATCTATAGGTTCATCTTCATCTTGAATCTCCACATAGACATATTCTTCATCAATCAATGGATTAAAACGATCAAATATCTCTTGAAAGAAGAAGTATAGACTTGCAATTGTAATAATTAGAACGAGACATGAGATAAGAATTTTTTTCATACAATATTTTTCCTTTCTATAAAGCATTTGTTACGATGCTTTTGTAATACCGAATGGTAACCACGGTAAACATCAAATAGATAACAATATAAGCCGCCATACTAATTATAATTGGGGTGAGCATACTTGCGGCCATGAGAACAGAACCTACATTAAGAGCAAAAGCAGCGTGAATTAACCCAATTCCCAGAGGAATTAAATAAACAAAGAGCTGTTTACGGATGATGCCTTTCATTATATCGTTTACTTGAAAACCGAGTTGTCGCAGTGTCCGATAATGGTTTTTTTCTTGCTCAGCCTCTGTCATTTGTTTAAAGTACAAAATACTTCCCGTTGAAAGGAGAAACACAAAGCCTAAAAAGCCAGCGATGAAAATGAGCAACCCGAAGGCTTGAAACGATCCTTTGTATGTGGAATAAAAGTCAGAGATATACTCGTCGCTGTCCACATTCGTTTGAAAGATGTCAGATGCAGTATCTGATTTCTCCGTATCCAACAACTGAAATGTCTCAAAGGTCAAAAATTCTGTGTGTTCATCCTCCTGGATGTTGTCTCTCATTCTCTCGAAGGTTTCTTCCGAAACAAGTAATTGTTCGCCATAGAATAGGTAATTCATCACATTTTCAAGTTTAAACTTGGAGACAGTTAATTGATTTTCTGCATCGTTTGCTGCATACTGCACGTCTTTCGGAAATGAAATCTCCCTTCCTTCTATAACGGTTCGCGAATTATAATAGATCGCTTCATCATCTTGGGGGGGCTCAACATCTAATCCAGCCTTCGCCATCTGCTCTGCTGAGAAAACCATAAACGTGCTGTGACGGTTGTCTATATTTGGATTCTTCTCCACCCATGTGCCATCAAATCGTATGGCATCTAGTTGATGATAATCGAATTCTATCTGCTCCTCTTCCAATCTACTTGATATAATAGCGGCTTCCTCCTGCATATTTTCCACTGCAAAATCAAAAGGCATCGCCAATCTCGTATCGTCTTCGGTTGAATAATATAAGGAATATGAAAGTGAAATCATCGTAATCGCCATAGCAGACAATGTAGTAATTAAGGTTAACGAATTAGCATGACCTTTCATACTGTGCATTAATGGTGCTACCGACAAGCTATTATACAAGCCAAGATTGCCATTTTTCCTTTTTCGAAAAACATATAATATCCAGCTTATTGTTGTACGGAAAAATAAATAGGTTCCTGTTATGGTACTGGCGAGAACTAATAACATAAGATACAGTAGCAAATCTGCATGGACTACAATCAAGGTAGAAACATAATAGCCAAACCCTATAAGGCTTAACCCTGTTAGCCCTAAAATACCTGAAACAATACTTGGTTGTTTGACAAAGTGATCATTTTTATTATTTGCTTGAAACAATTGAAGGAGTGTACTGCGATAAACCGTCAATATAATTTGTAAGGAAGTGATAGCAATTAAGCAAATAAAAACAGCAATTGTTTGGATAACTGCTTGGGTGGAGAAGGTTAAGCCCACCATAACTTCAAGGTCTATAAGTTTTATAAACAGTAAAAGAAAGAGTCGCGAGAACAAAACTCCAACTATCATTCCGATAAGTAAAGCTCCTAGACCAAGAATAGAATGTTCCGCAATCAGCACCCTAGCAACCCAAGCTTTAGACAACCCAATTAACTGATACAATCCGATTTCTTGACTGCGTCTTCTAATAAAGATGTTCGTAGCATACATCGTAAACACAATGGTAATGAAAATGAGTAATATTCCGGCGACTTGAAATGCCGTTGCGAAATTTATGCTATCTTCAGATATATTAACAATGGCTTGGTCATTTTGTAAGGTAGAAAAGATAAAATACAAACTTATGCTAAAGATCATTGCGAAAAAATAGAGATAATACATTTTGATGTTTTTTCGCATGCTGCGAATCACTAATTTTTGTGTGGTCATTGCTAATTGCCTCCTCCAAGAACAGCTTGCATATCAAGAATGTCCTTAAAGAAGGATTCTCTTGTTTTCTCTCCTCGGTACAATTCAGAAAAAATGGTTCCGTCCTTCAGAAAGACAACACGATTACAATAGCTAGAGGCCAGCGGGTCATGAGTAACCATTACAATAGTAACTTGTCGTGTTTGGTTGATCTCATGTAAATTCTCTAATAAATTAGAGGCAGCTTTTGAATCAAGGGCTCCGGTAGGCTCATCAGCAAATACTAGTGAAGGCGAATGAATTAACGCTCGTGCTGCAGAAGTTCTTTGCTTTTGACCACCTGAAATTTCAGAAGGGTACTTATTCGCTAACTCCTTAATTCCTAATATCTCTGCGATGGTATTAAACTCTGTTTCAGCCTGAGCTGTGCTTATTTTTGTTAACGAAACAGGTAACAAAATGTTTTCTTTCACCGTCAACGTATCAAGTAAGTTGTAGTCCTGAAAAATAAAGCCTAGATGCCGGCGGCGAATGTTTGAAAGTTGGTTATCTTTCAGGTTAGAAATCTCGTTCCCATTTATAACAATGTTGCCATCTGTGGCACGATCAATTGTAGCTAACGTATTAAGAAGCGTTGTTTTACCTGAGCCTGAAGGCCCCATGATACCCACAAATTCACCTTCAAACACACGAAGGTCGATTCCATTTAAGACTTGTTGAGCATTTCCCTTTGAACCATAGGATTTACGTACTCCTTCAGCGCTTAAAACAGTATTAGCTGTCTGTTGAATTGTCATCTCGTACACTCCAATCAAGTTGATATAGATACAGTTTAGTTCTTTATTGACTCTATGTCGCACGCTTAAGATGATAAAATAGCGTTGAATGTGATATTTTTGTCACTTAAAGAATGAAAAGTGCAAAACGCTTTTTTAATACGTAGAGATTGGAGTGACTCAACTGAGATAAAGGAAACGGGACGACGGAAGTAGTCAACGTTGACTTGTCATGACTTATCGTAGGGCGTGACATGAAATTTCCTAGTTTTTGTGATTGGAGCAGGATATGGCTATTCTTCAATATTAATGAAATCATGAAAAACTTTATGGTTTCTCTTATCTTTCAAATAAAAGGCTGTCATGTCATGAATAGATCCCAACTACTTCGTTATAGTTCAATTTATAACAATGATTGTCTAATTTGTTCAAATGAATTGGTACTAGTAAAGATCATTACCAGCGATGTGCCTTTGCCAACGACTGAAGAAACATCAAGTTGGATATGTAACTTCTTGCTTATTTCTTGTGCAAGGTAAAGCCCTATTCCGGTGGCATTGTTTTGTACTCGACCATTTTCCCCCGTAAAGCCCCGATCAAATATACGCGGGAGATCATGCGCTTGAATCCCTGGTCCTTCGTCTTTAATGTTTACTATAACAGATTTATTTTCATCTGAACCCACATTTATGACGATTGTTCCACTTGTGGGGCTATACTTAATGGCATTTGTTAAAAGCTGTCGCAAGACGAATCCGCACCACTTTTTATCCGTATAAACGATAGATGCAGTGTTTCCCGTTATATCAACGGCTAAATTTTTTTCCATACACCAAGTTGACAACTCCCTAATCTCTTCTTTTAGCAAAATTCCCACTTCCAGCTTTTCAGGCAGAAGATCTGAGTCTAGAGTGGGTAATCGTGAAATATAAAGTTGTCGGTCAAGTAGTAAATGTATCTTTAGCCAAATTGTATGAAGCTTTTGAGCTAATTCATTAGACCGATGAGCATCAATGGTTATCTTCATCGCTGTAAGAGGCGTTTTCATTTCATGAACCCATGAGGTAATATCATTATGTTCCATTTGTTGAGAGAAGTGATCCTCACGACGCTTGTTTTGATTTTGCTCATAAATGTTTTGAAAAAGTGAATATAAAATATGGTCAGGAAAATGGCTTTCAGGAGTAGGGATGCTTTCAAACCAGTCATCGTCTAGATCACCAAAGAGCTCAAGTAAAGATTTATAATAAGAGGTTTCTTTTTTGTACCTCCAAACAAAAAAAACAACAAAGATCGTTAGAAGTAACCCATTTAAATAAATAATTGAATAGGGCTCCACATGAATCCCCACATCAAATAGGATTAAAGCGTTTGTAAGTAGAAGGAGTATCACAATTAGGCCAATCCAACTTTTCTTATAAATGAGATAAGAGATAAATATTTTAGACCCCTCCTATAGTGTAATAGCCATATATCCGAGCCCTTTTTTTGTTATAATCCCATTGGCTAAGTTAAGAGATGAGAGCTTTTGTCGTAACCGTGTGATGTTTGCTGTAAGTGTATTGTCATTAATAAATTGATCATCCTTCCAAAGCAGTTGCATCAGTTCATTACGTGAGACGATTTCGTTATTTGATCTGACTAATACAGAAAGAATAAAAAATTCATTTTTTGTAAGCTCAATAGTTATGCCATTCTTATAAATTCCACCACTTTTTAAGTCAATAATGGCTTGATTCCATTCAATGATATCAACAGATGCTTCTTCATACGTATACGTTCTGCGAAGAATTGCCTGAATTTTAGCGAGAAGGACATCCATATGAAAAGGTTTTTGTACGTAATCGTCAGCCCCTAAGTTCATTGCCATCACCATATCCATCGGATGATCTCTTGATGAGAGAAAGATAATGGGCACCTTGGATACAGCACGTATTTCTCGACACCAATGGAAGCCATCAAATTTAGGAAGCTGTATATCAATCAAGACTAAGTGGGGCTGATGCACAACAAAGTCTTCCATTATAAGAGAAAAATCATTTGGACTACTTACTTTATATGACCACTGGTTTAATCCTTCTTTTAATGTTTCTAAGAGAATGGGGTCATCTTCAATAATAAAAATATTCATATTCATTTTGACCCCTCCTTCTATACGTAGACTATTTTAAATTTTCACCATTAAAAGCTATTAATTGTACCTAGTGTTTATGGTAATATAAAAGTAGAGAGTATTGCAACGAAAATATGAGAAGGTTGCACAAATAAAAAGGCTTTCCAGTCCAATCAAAACACTATATCGTTAATAGCGAAAATGGATTTATAGTTTTATTTATTACCCAGTATGATATGCGGAAATAAATAATAGATTTTACGAATTAACCCCCACTGAAGCTGAAATAAATGAGAACGTCATTGAACATCCATATGATGTGAATTGGGGCATATATGATTCACTTAAGCCGGTACTACTTCTCCTCGATCCAATGAAGAAGCAGCACATGCCTAATTCAATACGTGAAAAGTGTAAAGCATTACTATAGTCCCTTTAATTAAAACTTAACATGAAATTCTGCTACTCCATTCACATCATAAAATTGGATCTTATATTACTTCAAATGATCTCTTAAAAATTGATTTATCAGATAAGCACTCGTTTCTAACTCTTCTTCTAGAGGGAAATGACCAGTATTTAATAAATGAATCTCACAATCTTTAAGGTCTTTTTGGAATGCTAACGCACCTTTAGATCCGAAAAACATGTCATTTTTCCCCCAAGCAACCAATGTAGGAGGTTGATAAGTTCTAAAATACTCTTGCCAATTTGGATATTGTTTCAGATTGTTTCTATAGTCATAATACAAAGCAAGTTGTATTTCGCTATTTCCCGGACGATCCAAAACGAATTGATCCATATTCCATGCATCGGGGCTAATTCGATCAGGGCGACGAGTCCCATCTGTATATTGATATTCTGTAAATTCCACAGATAACAGGGATCTTAAATTATTTTTATTTTCCTCAGTAGGCTTTTCCCAATATGTCCTTATAGGATCCCAGGCAGACAATAAACCTTCTTCATATGCATTTCCATTTTGAGTTATGATGGCTTGAATTCTTTCAGGGTGTTTTGTTGCTAATCTGAATCCGATTGGGGCTCCGTAATCATGAACATAAATACTATATCTTTTTAATTTTAGCATCTCTACAAATTCATTTATCAGAATAGCGATATTATCAAAAGTGTATTCAAAATCATCCATTTTGGGCTGATCACTATTCCCGAAACCTGGATAATCAGGTGCAATAATGTGATATTCATCCATTAATTTAATAATTAAATTTCTATACATATGAGAAGAGGAGGGGAAACCGTGAAGCAATAAAATTGTAGGATTGCTTCGATTACCAGCTTCTCGATAAAAAACATTAATGTTGTGGATATTTATTGTTTTGTATTGAACAGACATATTCTCACCTCGAATTATTATTGGAAATCAGTTGGGCACTTTAACAAAATCGTTGAATCGACTCATTTATGTTTCTACGTATATTTCTTCAACATTAAATTCTTTCAAGTTCACCTCACCTCCTTAACCTGTAATATGAAGATATAATGGTTATAATTGAATACTACATCATTTTAACTAACTTGTAAATTATTTTTTTAACGGTTATAATGATTTACGAGGTGAAATATAATGAACAAATCAATATTCGTATTAGGTGGAACTACATGGATTAACCTATTAAATACGACATATAACTCTAATAAAGAACAGGTTGATATTCTTGTTGACTCATCGAAAACCCTTCAATGGCTAGAAGCAAATAATTTATTAAGGGAGTCTGACACCCTAGCTTTAGAAAACAAAGAATTGCTTGATTCGCTCATTTACGGGCTTCATTCGCTTCGGAACCTCTGCAAAATAATTATGTCTGATTTAGAACGACATGGAGAACTCGTTCCAAACACTGCGGATCAACTGGTAAAACTAGTTAAGCAAGTGAAAGTTGATCTGACTATTGTTCAAAAGAATGATAAATTAGTATTGGCATCCGAGGGAATCACAGCTAAAGATCACGTGTTGTACAATATTGTTGACTCAATTATTCACACATTGGAGAGCACGTCCACCAATCGTATTAGGAAGTGCGAAGCCCCAGAATGCTGTCTCTATTTTGTCGATACATCAAAAGCAGGAAAAAGGCGCTGGTGTAGCATGAAATTATGCGGGAATCGCAAAAAAGCTGCTGAATTTTATGCAAAGAAAAAGAAAAAGTAGTACACAAATTGCCAATGAAATTATGATTACGACCCAAAATGGCCAACTCCTCCCTTGGTAAGCGCTCTTGCGGTTACTCCGAGCTTCATCGTACCGGCCGTTGGGCAGCAGTTCATGCCGGATATGGCCATCTTCTGTGACCCACATACCGACATATGGATGGGATGTTGCCTGTTTATTGTTCATTTCAATTTCTCCCTTCATTTTCAAATGGCGACTTGCATCCGGTTCGTGTCATGCTTGCTTCATAATATATTCAACGAAAGAACCAGTAACAGAATCTTAATCAATATCCTAACCTCCAATTGGATGGGATGATCACAGTTTTATTATGAAACACTGCGTAAGCATAGTGGTAGCCGGGATATCCACGATTCTTGCCTAATCCTCCAAAAGGCTATAGTATAATAAGAAAAAGACTTAAGACGGAATTAAAAGGATGGGAGAAGATCTGTGTGAAAAGAAATGAAGAATTAATCGAGGCAATCGGGCAATATATACAAAGCGACGGTACGCAGGAGAAAGCTATTCCTGGTTTACGATTTACCCGCACCTCCCAGATTTCCGAGCCGGTGCATACAGTCTACGAGCCTTCCCTGTGCGTCGTGGTACAAGGCTCAAAAGTTGTCATGCTTGGAAAGAGGGGTTTCATTATGATGCAGCCAGTTATTTGACGGCTTCTGTTCATCTGCCAATCAGAAGCCAGGTCGTAGAAGCTTCACCGGAAAACCCCTATTTAAGCTTGCAGTTACAGATATGAATCGGATTCTTGATATTCTTCCAGCATCGAATAAAACAGAGAGGCCGAAAAGTGAATCAAAACGTGGCTTGGCGATTAGCAGGATGAGTGACTCGCTCCTCGATGCCGTTTTCCGGCTCCTGGATACTCCTCAAGATATTCCTGTACTTTCGGCCGGTCTCCATCACGAAATACTTTACCGGGTACTGCAAAGTGAACAGAGCGATGCTTTGAAGCATTGTGCGCTTATCGGGTGCCAAGCTCAGCGGATTGCAAAGGTAATCGAGAAGTTAAATTACACATTCGACCAGCCTATTCGAGTGGAACAGCTGGCGCAGGAAGCAGGAATGAGCTTTTCCTCCTTCTACAGTTATTTTAAGGAGGTCACGGGCATGAGTCCGATTCAGTATCAGAAGCAGCTCCGGCTTCAGGAAGCACGCCGGCTGCTTTTTACAGAAGAACTAAATGCTGCAGAGGTTTCGTTCCAGGTTGGATATGAAAGTCCCTCCCATTTTAACCGGGAATACGCCCGTAAGTTCGGTTTACCGCCAGGGCAGGATCTTCGACGTCTGCGTGAAGCCTTTATATTAATATCGCATTTTATCGCAATGTAACTCTCCAATTAGTTTAACACCAGATTAAGAAAGTGTCACGATCGTTGATTTTGTAATAGAATAAGCCCTTTTATTTTGAAAAAAAGGTTGATCAAAATAAGAGGGCTACGTTTTTCTATATAATTCATTTTTATAACAAAGTTTGATTACAATTTTTTATAAACACTACATCTTTTTTTGTAGTATAAGCTAACAAGAAAGATACTTTCTTTATAAGAATAATATAGCTACCGGATTATCGACTAGATACCTAGCAAGCAAAAACTATCATTATCAATGCATAATTAAAAAGTAAATTTAGCGAAAAGGGAATAAGATGTAAAGAAACTTTAAAAGTTTACTGGTATACCGTTTAATTAAATATCACAAGTTTTGATAATTTGAGTTATAGCTTGGTCAATTGATTTATAACTTATTCCGTCTCTTGCTTGTGTAGAAATTCCATACATAAAAGCTTCTATCAACGTGCACAAAACATCCGCCTTTACCTCTCTAGTTATCTCGCCGTTTTCTTGCCCTCTTATTATACATTCTTCTAAATTCAACCGCACTAAAGAACGTTCTTTAAAGACAAGATCACGTACATGGTTATTTTTTTCTGAACAAACATTTGCTGATAATACCAACATACAACCAGTAGGATGGCTAGAATCTGTCTGCATTTTGGCTGTCTGTCTTAAAGCTTTTTCTATTGCTACTTTAGATTTAATCGACGTGTCAGCTAAACAATCAGTCACTTTACCGTAAGAAGTGTTATATCGATCAATAACTTCTTTGAACAGGTTCTCTTTAGAACCAAACGCTGCATAAAAACTTGCAGATGATATACCCATCGCTTCTTTTAGCTGTGCAAGAGACGTAGAATCAAAACCTTGCTCCCAATATAAAACCATCGCTTTTGAAATTGCTAATTCTTTGTCAAATACACGTGGTCGTCCTGTTCGAGCCATACGCGCACCTCCTTGAATACTTACTTACATACTAATCGATCCATAAAGAACGGTTTATGGATTATCTTGTCTCTCAATTTTCCCTTAAGTTCCTTTGACTAATTTTGAAAATGTTGTTGACTATTCAGTTGAACTGTATTACGATATTATTAAGTTGAACTATATAGTTGAACTGAATAGGGGGGTGAGGATATGAAACATAAATTATTACCGTTGTCTGAAACCATGCATTATATTTTATTAGCTCTGCGTGAGCCACTCCATGGCTATGCCGTAATGCAGAAGATAGAAAAGATAAGTAACGGTACTGTTATCTTGGCAGCTGGTACATTATACGGTGCAATTGAAAACTTGAATAAGCATGGTTGGATCAAACCCGTTGGAGAGTCAGGTCGGAGAAAAGTTTATATGATAACTGCGGAAGGAAGCACCATTTTGAAAATGGAACAAAACAGGTTATTGCATATTTTATCCTTGTACGAAGGAAGTGAATCGAATGAAGAAATTTAAGATGTTTTTTGATATTGAAAAGGAGGAGCAGTGGCTGAACGAGCAATTACAAAAAGGCTATCGCTGTACAAATATTAGTGGATTAGGAATATACACGTTCGAAAAAACCGACAAGAGATATGTGATGCGACTGGATTATCAAGATTATTTATCAAAGAAAAAATTCAAAAATTACAAGGGGTTATATGAAGACTTCGGTTGGATTTATATAAATGGCCCTTGGCTTGGTGGAATTCGATATTGGCAAAAAAGAAGATGATGATCAAAATGAAATCTTTTCGGATCGCCAATCAAAGAGTAATTATTATAAAAGATTAATGGATTATTCATTCATGTTGGGTATGCTGTGTTTGTTTTTTTCTTATTTGCTTTACAAGGATTCAGGTTTATATTTAACTAATGGTCTTTGGAGTATGAAGGGTGCATTATTTTGGATAGCATTTTTATTTGAGACTCCATTTGTTCTTTTGAGGTCGCTTCCCGCACTTATGGTTATTCTTTTTGGCAGCAGTTTCTATAAAGCTTATAGAAAGTATTCAATGTTAAAAGAAAAATAAAAAAATGAGGGAATTTAAAGATGCACTTTTCTAAAAAGAAACCTTTCTTATTGGCTGTGCTTTGTCTCATGATTGTTGTATCAGGGTGCAGTAATAATGATAAAGTGTTTGATGAAGTAGAAAATATATTTCGTCTGTCAAAAAGATTAATATTCCGGATGATGTAAGAATAATTGGCTTGGGAGAGGCAACACATGGGAATTTAGAACTTCAGAAGTTGAAAAAAGATGTGTTTGAGCATTAATTAAAAATGAACATGTCCGTGTGTTTGTAATAGAAGGGGATTTTGGAGGCGGACAGGAAATTAATCAGTTCATTTTAAATATCATGAGCAAGTTCAAGCAGTCAAATTCCTATCCGATGAAGTATTAACGGATCTTATTCATGGCGAAAAAAGACATCTTGAATCGTTGTCGAGGTGGAATGGAAAGAAACGGATCCATTGATTGTAATTCTTGTAGAGCCGAATAGTTACGTTCAAACAATTTCAATAATAGATTGTTTAAATACTTCAACTTACTTTATAAAAAACTAGATATGCCAATTATCCCAATTGCAATTTTTAGCTATGAGGACAACTGGGAAAAAGATGAGTTTAATGCAATTTTCAGATTTAAATGTGTTGAACTTTCAATATTTGACGTTGCATTAACGGAAAGCAAAATTTGCATAAGTTCATTAAGAAAGACAATCCTGTATCTGTAGCATTGCTAAGCAAAATGGGTTATTCAGAGGATGAGTGGGTGCAAGTCAAGCTACAGTTCATGCGCATACTAATGCGTTTGAAACTAAATGAAGCAGAACACCGACTTTTGTATGCGTTCGTTGAAACGTATTTAAAATTAACTGGGGAAGAGGAGGTTTTCGCGCTAGGAAGCAAGTAATCACAAAAATGCAGAGGAAATATTGGAAATCCCAATTTCGTATGAAGAGCGGGGGAAGGAAAAAGGTCATGAAGAAGGACTACAAAAAGGATTGGAAAAGGGAAAACAGAAAGTTGTCTTGGAACTGTTAAAAGAAGGAGTGGATACGATTTCAAAAACAACAGAGCTAAATTTTGATGAAATCGAAAAAATGAAACAACAAATTTAATCCACTCCAGTACAGAAGAGTTCTACCTCATTTCAATCCGAGAAAGTGGTCGATTCCAATATATCCTTGATCGTTTAGGCGGCTGTAAGTTTGTTTGGGGCCCCATTAGCGCAAATTTCAAGATATTTTAAGATGTGTCGTTGTACCATGACCGAACATCCCATCACTTAATGATCACGTCCAGTTCGCAACCCAAGTAACGCTGATACAGTAAAATTATCTCTCAAGGTTTACTTCATCCATTTATTCTCCCTGCCCCTCATCTTTCTATCTGTTTTTCCAATCGTTCTATTTCTTCCAAACTTAGCTTTGTTGCCTCTATTATCAGTTCAATATCTATTCCTTTCTTCAACAATTCCAATGCAACTTCCTTTTTTCCGCGCTCTAATCCTTCTTTTAATCCTTCTTTTAAACCTTCTTTTAAACCTTGTTCTAATCCTTTCTTCTTCCCTCTTTCCTCATACGAGATAGGAATTTCTAAAATCTCATCTGCATCCTCAAATCGTCTTGCTTCTTCCATTAATTTATTCTCCCTGCCCCTCATCTTTCTAACTGTTTTTTCAATTGTTCTATTTCTTCCAAATTTAGCTTTGTTGCCTCTTTTATTAGTTCAATATCTATTCCTTTCTTCAACAATTCCAATGCAACTTCCTTTTTTCCGCGCTCTAATCCTTCTTTTAAACCTTCTTTTAAACCTTGTTCTAATCCTTGTTCTAAACCTTCTTTTAATCCTTGTTCTATTCCTTGTTCTAATCCTTTCTTCTTCCCTCTTTCCTCATACGAGATAGGAATTTCTAAAATCTCATCTGCATCCTCAAATCGTCTTGCTTCTTCCATTAATTTTCCCTCCTCTTCATCCGTTAATTTTAAGTATGACTCAAAAAAACCGTACACCAATCGCTCTTTTGCAGGATCAAGTTGCAGACGAACGAGCATCCGTAAAAATTCAATCTTTACTTGAACCCGTTCCTCCTTAGAAAAACCCATCTTACTTAGCAATGCCGCCACGACCGGGTTATCCTTATTAATATATTCTCTCCATTTTTGTTTCCTTAAATGCAGTGCAAAATAATTGAACTTTAAAATATCCTGATTATTAAAATGAATATTAAATTCACTCTCGTCCCAGCTGTCTTCATAGCTGTAAACAGCAATTGGGATAATCGGTTTACGAAATTTATGATATAACAAACTGAAATATTGAAACATCCGTTCATTGAAATATGTTTGTACTGTGCTTTGAGGTTCGATATGTGCAACTATGAACGACTCCGTTTCTTTTATTCTTGCTTGCACAAGGATATCAAGTCTCCTCACATCTCCATTTATTAAATCTGTAAAAAACTCTTCGGATAACTGTATGGTTGATTGAAAGTCAATTTGTTCATGGATTTCTGGAAAAAATGCATCCAAAAACTCTTCGAAAAAAGTGTGAATTAATTGTTTAAATAATTGATCATGCTTCGTATATTGTGGCGAATTTTCTTTTGCTAAAAACTCATTCTTTAAAATATTCTCATTTGGAAAAATTATTACACTCATTATAACACACCCTAAACAAGTAATGGATGCATATCTAGATGAAGATCTACTTCTATTATACAACAAAATATAAATAAGAACAAGTGTTTCTTTAGGTTTTAAAGTTGTTCAAGAAATGATTGATCATGCTGGAATCGATAAGTATGTTAAAAATTAACTACGCTTATTGTTATCAAGCTTTTATATACGCTCAGTTGAAATAAATGTTGAACTGTTCTTCAAATGGGTAAAGCAGCATTTAGTCGTCAAAAAGTTTTACGGTAAAAGCCAAATGCTGTATTTAATCAGATTTATCTCGCGATGACAGCATTCTGTTTAAACATACTCACGAAAAATGACCTAGGATATAAAGGAAACCTACTGGAAATGATGAATTGGGTAACCGACTATTGGTTCAAAGAAACTTACAACCTTTATCTCCGAGTTATTCAAGAAGCCAGACCAATCCTACCAAGGGGCGACGGCGAATTTAACATTAACGTATCTTTGAAGAGACCTTAGCACAATATGAAGTGGGAGATGTTTCGCATTTGGATGATCTAACCTACGATCCTATCATTTGAATAACTATAAAAAAACGGAAAAGGGCTGCCTTTACGTCTCATTGTCCTTTTTTAAAAATAGAAATAAAACGATATCTGAATATTCCGTTAACAAAATGATTGTGCTAATATAAGTGTTGGATAAGTTAGGAAATTTTTTATGCAACGTTACTGATATAAAATAAAAGAATCAAGGAATGCGAGTAGGTTAAAATTGTTTTTTCTAATAGGGAGAAAAAGGTTTTTGGATATGTTTTGTAGTGGCAAAACTGCTTTTTACTGTTTTGACGCGGTCGTTGCGATTCCTTATGATAGTTAAAAAGGAGTGGATTATTTTCATTAGAGATCGAAAGAAGCCGATACCACTACAAAAGTTAGATGCTTCAATTCCAAGACTAGCTGTTAATGCTGATAAACTATCGTACTTGCGCATGGAAGCTGCCAAAATGCAAAAAGGGTATAATGGTGAGCGGAAATTGGATTATCATCTGCGGAGTTTACCAGATACGTTTGCTGTGTTGAACGATGTCACGCTTACAATTTTTGGCAAGAAATTTCAAATTGATTCCCTTATCATCAGTGCATACGCTATCTACACCCCCGAAGTGAAAAGCTTTGAAGGAACTGTTACGTTCAATACGCTACTCAGACAATTTATTCAGAACAGTGGCAAAAAATTGCAAGGATACAAATATCCAATTTCCCAGGTTGAGACAATCCATTTTCATTTATTGCGGTGGCTACAGCAACGAGGGCTCGCAGGTCTTCCTATCTATCATTTCATAGCTTTTTCCGAACAAAGCACGATCATAAATGTGCAAGGAGATGAGAGGGCGTTAAGTAACGTCGTTTCTTATGTGGACGAAATTCCGGTGCGTGTGATGAAGAAGGATGCAGAAGTTGCAAAGGAGAGCGCTTCGAACAATAACTTGAAAAATCGTGTGATCAGCACAATTATGCGCGAGTGTGAAGAGTTTGATTATGATATTTTTGAGAGATTTGGCTTCAGTTTGAGTGACATCCAGCCTGGTGTCCACTGTCCTGAGTGTGGGAAACTGGGAATGGTACGGTCGCATGGGAAATGGCATTGCCTAGGATGCGGTGCTTATTCGAAAGATGCGCATAAAAAGGCGCTTTATGATTACTCATTACTTTTTTCACCGAAGATTACGAATGAAGAATGCAGGAAGTTTTTATTATTAAAATCTAGATTCATAGCACGAAAAATGTTACAAGACTCACATTTTTCTTTAAAAAACAGGTCTAAAGTATGGATAAACAAAAATCAATTGAAAAACTTAATTTAGAGTAGCGCATTTCTCTCAGATTTGGCACATGTTTCGTGAAACAGGCACATTGTTCTCGATTTTGGCACATCTTTCGTGAAACAGGCACATTCCTCTAGGATTTGGCACATCTTTCGTGAAACAGGCACATTTCTCTCAGATTTGGCACATATTTCGTAAAACAGGCACATTGTTCTCGATTTTGGCACATCTTTCGTAAAACAGGCACATTCCTTCAGGATTTGGCACATGTTTTGTAAAACAGGCACATTCTTCTCGATTTTGGCACATCTTTCGTAAAACAGGCACATTGTTCTCGATTTTGGCACATCTTTCGTGAAACAGGCACATTCCTTCAGGATTTGGCACATGTTTTGTAAAATAGGCACATTCCTCTCAGATTTGGCACATCTTTCGTAAAACAGGCACATTCCTTCAGGGTTTGGCACATGTTTCATAAAACAGGCACATTTCTCTCAGATTTGGCACATCTTTCGTGAAACAGGCGCATTCTTTCAGGATTTGGCACATCTTTCGTAAAACAGGCACATTCTTTCAGGATTTGGCGCATGTTTTGTAAAACAGGCACATTTCTCTCAGATTTGGCACATCATTCGTGAAACGGGCACATTCTTTCAGGGTTTGGCGCATCTTTCCGAAAAAATTGGTGAATTGTTCAATTTCACAACGAATTTTAATCATATAAAAAAGGACTTCTTTCCAAAGAAGTCCTTCCCTACGCTACTTTATGCTTTTTTGACTGTAATTGTCCAAGCGGCGGTGTCGGTTTGTTCGAAGTTGGTGACTTCGTGTCCGGATTCTGCTGCCCAGCGTGGGATGCTTTCGGTTGCTTGGGTGCAGTCGAATTCGATGACGAGTTTATCGCCGCTATTAATTTCTTCGATACCTTTTTTCGCTTCTACTAATGGGAATGGGCAAACTTGGCCCATCACTTCTAATTTTTTCTGCATGATCAAAAACCTCCTTTTAAATTATGCGGTAACAGCTTCTTTAGCAACGGCACCTTTTTTCTTCGTTTGTGGACGGATAAATACGAAATATGATGCCGTCCAAGTGCCGAGCATTATAAATAGTAAGGATACCCAACCTTGCCATGTCATCATCGCAGTCATCACAAGACCATTTCCGATTGAACATCCACCAGCGAGGCTTGCGCCGAATCCCATTAAGTTTCCACCTAGAAAACTTGTCATTCCTGTTTTGGCATCAGGCATTCTGAAGCGGAATTCGCGGCTTCCTTTTGCGGCGAGATAAGATCCAAGTAAAATTCCTAGCACTAAAAAGACGCCCCAATTAATAAAAGACATATCCCCACTGATTGCAAATTGCAAGATGTTCGCAGATGGCGCAGTAATCCCAAGACCAAACATTCTCCCCGTTGCAGCGCTGAGCGGCCAAGCAAGGATGGCGATCAACCCAACAAGAACGGCTGTTACAAAAGGATGCCATCTTTTTTCAAATAAAATATGCGCAAGACCAGTACGGCGCGGTTTCATGGACGGAATTGCTACTTTTGGCTTTTTCATTTCTTTATAAACGACAAAACCGACGATGGAAACAAATAAAATGATTAAAACACCGACCGGTATTCCTGTACTTTCCGCAATGGAATTTGTTGGTGCTTCCACTTTTTTAAGTGAAGCATCCACCGGAGCCAACACGCCAGTTCTCATGACTGCGCTCATAAACATATAGCCAAAAAGGGCGATCCAACTCCCAAGTAACCCTTCACCAGCACGATACCACGTCCCAGTCGCACATCCACCGGCAAAAATTATTCCAATTCCAAAGAGGAAAGAACCAATTATGACTGCGAGCCACGAAAAACTTCCCGCGAAAAACTCAATTACCCCAAAGTGTATAAGCGAAAAAACGCCAACACTTTGGACGGCAATGGCTACCAAAAGTGCATAAAACATACGATTATCTTTAGCGATATACATATCGCGAAATCCACCAGTTAAACAAAAGCGACCTCTCTGCATCACAAAACCTAGAAGTCCTCCACATAAAAGTCCAGTTAAAATCATGTAGACCATTTTATATAAATCACTCTTTTTATTCATAGTAACTTGATAAGAATTATAAGGTAAGAAGTGAATTATGTCAACACTAAAAAGAAGGTAAAAAACTCTTTAATTTTCTCGTAAACTTCGATAAAATATTGCTAGACTCTACAATAGGGGATGACATATTGAGAAAAATTTCTATAATTCTAGCAACACTTTTCCTCCTCGTTCCTGCGACAATCAATGCGCAAAAGGCGGAAACTGCATATACCGATTATTCGATTACGCTTGAAGAAGCGGTTGACATACAACTTAATAAGGCATCGAATCCAATTACCGATATTTACCGCAATGACCCGGCATATATAGCGACGAACGATGTCAAATTCACTGGACCAAATGAAATTAATGCACTAACCGTAAACATACGAACAGAACCTACGTTAGATTCGAAAGTTGCGTTTCAATTTATAAAAACAACGCCCGTTAATATTAATAAAGTCGTACAAGGAGACGAGTATGAAGATAGCCCACTTTGGTATGAAATTTACTATAAAACGGATACATATTATATTCATTCAAATCTAGTAGATGTACAGCAAATCAAAACTGCTAGAGACACAAATATTCACGCAGGTCCTAGCAAAAATAACCACGAATATGGTACCATCCAAAAAGGGGAGACACTCACAATTGCCAACCTCGATGTGAATTGGATAGAAGTTTTTTTCGATGGCTGGCGCAGACCGAAGCCGGGTGACATTAAAAAGATCCTCGATCCAAACGATGAGGAAAATATATTCCAACATATTCGGCTTGATGAATCAATCGGTGTCACGGAAGAAGACTTGAACCTTGTTCTTGAAGATCGGGGAATCTTGGAAGGTCGTGCACAAGCATTTATTGACGGAGGCAAAAAACACGGCCTCAATGAAGCATATTTGATCGCCCATGCACTGCATGAAACAGGGCAAGGCACATCCGAGCTTGCAAATGGGATTGAAGTTGGGTTAAACAAGAAAGGCAAGCCAACGGTCGTCACGCCTAAAAACGAAAAAAAATTGAAGGAAATTAAAACGACTTACAATATGTATGGCATCGGCGCAGCAGACAGTTGCCCGCTCAAATGTGGTGCCATAACCGCATATGAAAATAAATGGTTCACCCCGGAAAAAGCGATTGAAGAAGGTGCCGAGTGGATCGGAAAAGACTACATTTACAATGAATTTGAACAAAACACGCTCTACAAAATGAAATGGAATCCGAAAATGGGTGAGGGCTATTACTGGAAACAATACGCCACCGACATCGGCTGGGCGGAAAAACAGACAAAGCAAATAAAAGAAATTTATGAGCAGCTGAAAAATCCAACCTATCATTATGATATACCTGCATATAAGGAAGGATAGGCGGCACTATCAGGAAGTCCCATTTGGCAACTTTAAGCTGAATGGGTTTATTTTGGCAGATAAGAAATCAGCATAGCCTAGCATTCGCAGAAGCCACCAGCTATCATGAAAAAGGTTTGTTTTCATACAAAAGTATAAATCCTTTCTTACTGCTCTCTGACTAAAAGCGCGACCTCCTGGGACTGGGATGCGCTTACTCGTCCCATCGAAGAGCATTTGCACTTTCGTTCGTCCCACCGAAAAGCGTTTGTCTCAGGCGCCAGTACTAGCACGTTCTGTGCGTCGTAAGCGTAACTAAGGCATTCACCGTTAGGCTTGGCGAATGCCGAGTTTTCTAATTAATCCGCCTCATTTTTCTAACTGCTTCTGCAACTTTTTTATTTCATCTAAACTTAGTTTAGTTGCTTCCACTATCAGATCAATGTCTAATCCTTTCTTCAACAATTCCAAAGCAACCTCTTTCTTACCACGCTCTAATCCTTCTTCCAAACCTTTTTTCTTACCTCGCTCCTCATAAGATATAGGGATTTCTAAAATTTCATCCGCTTCATCTAAGCGTCTCGCTTCATCCATAAATCTTTCCTCCTCCCCTTTCATCATTTAGATTTAAAATCCGCCTCATTTTTCTAATTGCTTCTGCAACTTTTTTATTTCATCTAAACTTAGTTTAGTTGCCTCCATAATCAGATAAATATCTAATCCTTTTTTCAACAGTTTCAATGCAACTTCTTTCTTACCACGCTCTAATCCTTCTTCCAAGCCTTTTTTCTTACCTCGCTCCTCATAAGATATAGGGATTTCTAAAATTTCATCCGCTTCATCTAATCGTCTCGCTTCTTCCATAAATCTTTCCTCCTCTTCATCATTCAAACTTAAATATGACTCAAAAAATCCGTACAACAATCGCTGTTTTGCAGGATCGACTCGCAAACGGACAAGCATCCGTAAAAATTCAATTTTAACTTGAATGCGCTCCTCCTCAGAATACCCCATCTTACTAAGTAGGGCCGCTGCGGCTGGGTTATCTTTCTTAATATATTCTCGCCAATTTTGTTTCCTTAAATGCAGTGCAAAATAATTGAACTTTAAAATATTTTTATCTAAAAAATGAATATTAAATTGACTTAAGTCCCAGTTTTCTTTATAACTATAAACAGCAATTGGGATAATTGGTTTACGGAATTTATGATATAACAAACTGAAATATTGAAACATCCGTTCATGAAAATTGGTTTGCACGGAGCTTTGGGGTTCAATATGAATAATGATAAGCGACTCTTCTGCTATTATTCTAGCTTGGACAATAATATCAAGGCGTCTTACATCACCGTCTATTAAGTCAGTAAAAAATTCTTCGGATAATTGCACAGTGGATTGAAAGTCGATTTGTTTATGTATCTCCGGAAAAAATGCTTCCAAAAACTCTTCGAAAAAAGTGTGAATTAGTTGTTTGAACAATTGATCATGTTTTGTATATTGTGAGGAACTTTCCCTAACCAAATTCGGGAAAATTGATATGCTCATTATAACACACCCTAAATAAGTAATGGATGAGTATCATGATGAAGATCTATTTTAAGTATACACCAAAACCGGAATACGAACAAGTGTTTTATTTATTTTTTTAAAAAAATTACTCCAGTAATGTTTTTATATCCCACGGAGAAATGGATTTTATGCCATAGTTACGTAACTCTCCCACTAGAGGTAACCTCACGTCCGGCATCTCCTTCACGCCTCATAGGTAATATCACCCCTATCACCAGACTTTAATCCTACATCCACTCTGTCAACAACTAATCCCTTTTATTCATCTTTTGATCCGACAAAATAAACCGACAGTTTTAGACAACATCATCTATTTTTATTTGCTAGTTTATCAATAAGGATAGAAAGCGACGAAAAATAGTAATATAACGATAAGTATACTAGCGATTAATTAAAAATTTACTAGATTACTGGAGATGATCCGTCAAAATGTGGAGAAAGTTGCTAAAAATAATCAACCAACTCGTAACAACCTTATTAACTATTACACTTCTAATCACTTTATTTCTCGTTATCTCATCAAAAATCACTGGAAAAGATGCGAATCTATTTGGCTATCAAATAAAAACTGTCCTTTCAGGTTCAATGGAGCCCGAGATGGAAACAGGGTCGATCATTTTTATAGAAACTGAGGGAGATACAACCCAATTTCAAGAAAATGATGTGATTACCTTTTTAACAGAAGAAAACACAACGGTTACGCACCGGATTACGGAAGTGATTGAGGGTGGGGAGCAATACATGACAAAAGGGGATGCGAATGAAGCTGTCGATCCCCAACCGGTGTTTGCTGAAAATATAGTCGGAACATATACAGGGATTTCCATTCCGTATGCCGGATACGTACTTAGTTTCGCCACTTCCAAGCAAGGGGCAGCTCTACTATTAATCGTTCCCGGAATTCTTTTACTCATCAACTCATTCATTATTATTTGGCGAGTGGTCCAATACGTGCAAAATGATAAACAAAAAAATATAAAGGAGGTGAACCTCTAGAAGTATTTTTTAATTTATAGGGGGGACAAATTTTTCAATGAACATCAAACAGCGAATCACTTTTATTTTTGCCATTTTCACCGTAGCTGCACTTCTAAGCGGTTTTTCATCAGTCGATGAAGGTGTTTCAACGCAAAGGATAACAACCGGTGACTTCAAAGCAGATATTAAAATAATGCAAGGTGCCGTTGAAAGGGCAGCCGCAAGTGGTGATATTAGAAACGAAGCAACCACAAGGAACTTACAACTACAGCTAACGACAATTGATTTTTATCTCGATCAGGGAAATACAGGTAAGGCACTACAACAACTGCGTCAATACGAAGTACTGCTCGAGCATCATCAATATAGCGGAAATATCGAAAGAACGAGAGGAATAATGATTCGTAAAATAACTAGAGTCTTGGCTTGGGATTGGGAAACAATCCTCGAAAATCAATGATTATGAAAAGAAGAAAGGAATGGAGAAATGAATATAAAAAAACAAGTAACAATCGGAATGATGTCTGCAGTACTTGGAATCTTGTTAATAGCCGGAGGAACATTCGCGTTCTTTAGTGACAGTGAAACAAGTAATAATACATTCGCTGCCGGAACATTAGACCTTGAGATGAAACCGACCGCCTTAATCGATCTTGACAATATGAAACCAGGCGACAGCATGATTCGCGACTTCGAGCTACATAATAATGGCACACTTGATATGAGTAAAGTAACGTTAGACACAGATTATAACGTCATTGACGCAAATGGTGACAACACCGAAGACTTCGGTGCACATATCCAAGTCGAATTTTTATACAACGTCAACAATTTCGATGAAGTGATCTATGAAACAACCTTAGCCGAATTAAAAAATATGTCACCAGAAGCAGTTAGCAAAAATATTTTCTATCCAGAACTAGGAGATGAAGGCCTACCAGCTGGAGAAACACATGATCTGATCGTCAAATTCGTCTTTCTCGATAACGGCGCCGACCAAAACCAATTCCAAGGCGATGCCCTCGAACTCGCATGGACATTCACCGCATACCAAAAAGACGGAGAACAAAAATAATCGGAAAACTCTAGCGTCCGCTAGAGTTTTTTCATTCATTTCTCTCTCCAAAGATGTGCCGATCCCACCAAAGATGTGCTGAAATGTCATAAGATGTGCCGCTTCTACCAAAGATGTGCTGAAATCTCATAAAATGTGCCGCTTCTGCCAAAGATGTGCCGAAATCCAATAAAATGTGCCGATTCTACCAAAGATGTGCCGAAATCCAATAAAATGTGCCAATTCCACCCAAAGATGTGCCGAAATCTCATAAGATGTGCCGCTCCCACCAAAGATGTGCTGAAATCTCATAAGATGTGCCGCTTCCGCCAAAGATGTGCTGAAATCTCATAAGATGTGCCGCTTCCGCCAAAGATGTGCCGAAATCTCATAAGATGTGCCGATTCCACTAAAGATGTGCTGAAATGTCATAAGATGTGCCGCTTCCGCCAAAGATGTGCCGAAATCCAATAAAATGTGCCGATTCTACCAAAGATGTGCCGAAATCCAATAAAATGTGCCGATTCTACCAAAGATGTGCTGAAATCTCATAAAATGTGCCGCTTCTGCCAAAGATGTGCCAAAATCTCATAAAATGTGCCAATTCCACCAAAGATGTGCTGAACTCCAATAAGATGTGCTGTTTCCACCCAAAGATGTGCTGAAATCTCATAAGATGTGCCGCTTCCGCCAAAGATGTGCCGAAATCCAATAAAATGTGCCAATTCCACCCAAAGATGTGCTGAAATCTCATAAGATGTGCCGCTTCCGCCAAAGATGTGCCGAAATCTCATAAGATGTGCCGATTCCGCCAAAGATGTGCCGAAATCTCATAAGATGTGCCGTTTCCGCCAAATATGTGCTGAAAACCTATAAAATGTGCCGCTTCCACCAAATATGTGCCGAAATCTCATAAGATGTGCCACCCTCGCCAAAGATGTGCCAATATCAATAGTCCCACTCAACAAAAAAGGATCAGAGCCTAACCAGACCCCAATCCTTCCTCAACTCCTCAATCCTCACTAGAAAACTCTTACTTCGGAATTTCCACTGTAAAAGGTTCAAATTCAATCGGCTCAATCAAATCACCTTTAAACTCCAACTCTTTCTCCTCGCCGTCTTCACCAATTTCAACTCCTCCGCCACCAGAAGGAACAACCACATAAGGAGTGATCGTCAATTCTGTTACACCGTCATCGATCGGATCAAACTGCTTCCGACTCGTATACACAATCCGACCATCAACCAATTCCCCAGTTACGCCGCCTGAGAGACCTTCAATTTCATTTCCGTCCTGATCTTCCATCAAAAACTCAATATTTCCACCGCGACTCAAATCAAAATCCGTCTCATCCTCCACGCTTTCATAAACGACACTCACCCCTGTCTGGCTCACCGCCAGCTCCGTCACCGAAAGCTCAACCCCGTCAACAGACTGAGTATGATCCACAGGAATCACCGCAACATCAGAAATTTTCTCAATAGGAGTGGAGAAGTACCACGTCTTCCCGTCCTCCCCATGCAAGATTAATCCAAGTTCAAATTCATCCGGCATTTCCTCAGTAACATTTATTTCCTGAATCGCAGTCCGAGTAGTTGCAGACAAAATTTCTTCCCCGTAACTCCCAGTTGATCCACTAGGTAAATCTCCATCGATCGTAAAATCCATTCCCGCACCAAAATAAAATTCCCCAAGTTCCTCCTCCGATTCAATGTAAAGCCCAATCGATATATTATTTTGATCATATAAAATTTCATCAAGCGTAACGGAAATTCCGTCAACCGTTTGTGTTTCCCCAACAGCCGTCGTTAACCCACTTTTTTGTGCTTCCCGCAAACTGATCAGATCAGAATTCCCAAAAACAGAACCGATAATCGGAATTTGCGATAAACTGCTCGCTAAAGTAGGAGAAAAATAAGACGAACCTACTAATATTACAAAAACAGCCGCCACACTACCCAACGCATAAATGATCTTCTTTCCATAACGCTTCCTGACACGACGCGACCCCATAACAGAATTCTCATCTTGAGCCCGAGCCACTCCCGCACGAATCGCCGCCCGCACCTGATCTTCCGGAAACTCATGTGACTTTTTCATGTAATTGATAACTCCTTTCCAACTCAGATTTTAATTTTTTCCGCGCTCTCCGCAAATACGTTTTCACCGTACCAACCGGCTTCTCCATCACTACAGCAATATCCTTAATTGACAAATCATGATAGTAAAATAAAATGATCGCCGTTTGATAAGAATCATTTAGCCTCGACAAAGCCTCACCTAAATGAAATGACTCTATCTCCTCATCTTGCTTCTGATCCAATTTCCGAAGCAATTCATTCTCCTCATAAGGAATAGTCCGATCTCGTTCCCGTAACAACCGATAACACTCTCGTATCAAAATCCGAAACAACCAAGTCGAAAAATACTCCGGCTGCCGCAACTGCCCGACCGCCAAAAACGCCTTATACGCCGTCTCCTGAATCGCATCCAACGCATCTTCCTTCCGACCAACATAAGACAGCGCCTTATAATAAAGCATTCTCTCTTCCAAAATCAGCAACTCCTCAAAAGCCTGAGCGTCTCCCTTCATCGCCCGTTTCACCGTATGTAGATCATGTTTCACCAAATCATCCCTCCCTTCACTAATTAGAGCAATCCCGCCACACAAAAAGTTTCAACTTTTTCATTTATTTATATTAAAGTTCCTTTTATTTTATCTTGTTGCTTTATATAGTAAACAAAAAATCTCAAAATGAATAGGAGAGCACATTCGCCTAAACATTTTGGGATTATCTCATTCGTATGGGGAAGCCTCGTATTTTAAAAATATTAATGTTTATATTATGAAAAAAAATGAGGTATAAAATATGTAGATATTCATAATGTAATAAAGACCGACCATGCAGGAACATGGAACGGTTCAATGTGTAACAACCCTTCAAAGGGGCGACTCATATTTGAGTGTTTTAAGTAACTACCCTAAATGCTGTCAGCTTAGATAGGGTGGTTATTTTTTATTTGGAAATGACATCGTATTCTAAACTAGCATCTAGCAATCCTTTTAAAAATTCACTCCAGCACTTTTCCCACTAATAACACAAACTCATACCCTCGTGCCATGAGTTGTGGTACCGCCTCGCGCACGGCGCTCGTCGGCTGGTTCATATGTAACAGTGCGATCGATCCAGGTTCTGCCGTTAATAAAGCCTGACTCACTTGCCCACTCGTATACGTCGCGCCAGCGTCTCCTAAAAAATCAAAATTGACAACCTCGGAGCCAAACGCCAGCGATTAAAACATGCAAAAGACCCTATCGCTTAATTAAGACAGACAATTCCCCTTTAAATACTTTCTCATTACCCGCATTATATGTAGATAATAATACAGTTACAATTCCGGCATCTTTTTTAACCTTTTTCTTATTAATCACTTCCGCAACAACGCGCAACTCATCACCAGGATACACCGGCCTCAAAAACCGGATTCGATCCATCCCAGTTCCCGCGATGATATCCTCCCCATAAACACCTAATTCCACCCACAGTTTAAACGAAACACCTAACGTATGGATGCCAGAAGCAATAATACCATTAAATCGCCCTTCCGCAGCCTTCCCCTCATCCAAATGCATATACTGCGGATCAAATTTTTCCGCAAATCCCATAATATCCGCTTTTGTGAGTGTAAGTGAATCCGATTCAAATACTTGCCCAATCGTAAACGCATCGTACTTCATAACGAACACCTCGTAAGTTAGTATATTTGTTTTGGCAAAATTCACTCCAGCTCTTTTCCCGCTAATAACACAAACTCATATCCTCGTGCCACGAGTTGCGGTACCGCCGCTCGCACGCCTTCCGCCGTGCCGCTCGTCGGCTGGTTCATGTGTAACAGTGCGATCGATCCCGGTTCTGCCGTTAATAAAGCCTGACTCACTTGCCGACTCGTATACGTCGCACCAGCGTCTCCTAAAATATTAAAATTGACAACCTCATAGCCAAGCGCATTTGCGAGTTCCACAGCGACTTCATCATAATAGGCTGTACCTGAGCGGAATAATCTCATGTTGCTTCCAGTTAAGTTTTTCACAGTTTTATGATTATCCATAATTTCATTATACGCCTCATTAACAGATCCGGTTGCTGAAATGCCCCATGCTTCCCCACCATTGATGGAAAGGGGAGCATGTTCGGTTCCGTGATTTTCAATTTGAAAAAGCGGATCACCTGCAAGCTCCAAAAAGATAGCTTCGTTTTCATTGATCCAGCGCTCATTTACAAATAATGTAGCTGGAACTTGTTCTTCCCGGAGAAAGGAAATCAACTCTTCATCGTAACCATTTCCATGATTCCCACCACACGCATCAAATGTTAAGGCGATTTCTTTTTTATCGGTACGGAAACGAGTCTTTACACCAGTAACATGTTCTCCCCATTCATGTGGAGACCGGTCAAATTGGGATAAATCTATTTCTCTTTCAGGAATTTCTTTTTGTACTATATTACTCTTCAATTCTTTTACGTCAACAGCTTCATTTATTGTTGGACTAGCGCAACCGATTAGTATGAGTAGAATAATAAATATGTATATTCGTTTCATTTGTTAAACCTCATTTCTCTACGATAAGTATACACCCTACAAAATGTCTAACGCACTTTTTATCTAATACTTAGTTATCATTTTAAGAAGATGTTCAAAAAGTCCAGTAAAAATGACACTGCGAATTTCGCACGAATGCTTGTTTCTCCACTCCTTGAAAAAGGAAAGCACTTTTTCTTCGTGCTAGAAGCGTTTCCTTGGAAAAGACGATCACTTTTCCTGCGTGCCAGATCTTTAATCATATATATATGCATACATTCCGCTGACGGGAGCTGCGCCGTCTCGAACTTCTTGGTCCTTTTTATCCTCCTTTTTAAACACGGACTTTAAGGAAAGTGAATTTTTCCGACAGCTTTCAACAAAATGTCGAGTCATTTTTTGATAGAGTAGATGCAATCTAGTAAGTGGGTGAGAGATCAATGAAACAGACACTCGTAAACATACTCGCAATGGTTTATTTACTAGTTATGATTGCAAGTATGCTACATTCGGAAACTAACGCATTATTTACAGATACAAAAAGCTATGGTGGGAAGCTAGCCGCAGCAGATGTATTTAACGAAGAAGAGTCTAAGAATGAACAGGTAGAAGAAGACGAAAAAACAGATAATGTTGAAGAAAAAGAAATGAGAGAAGATAGTGAAGATAATGTTGAAGAAAAAGAAATGACAGAAGATAGTGAAGAAAATGTCGAAGAAAAAGAAATGTCAGAAGATAGTGAAGATAATGCTGAAGAAACAGATATGACAGAAGATAGTAAAGAAAACGTTGAAGAAAAAGTTCATAAAGAAGATGAACTGGAAGAAATCGAAACCGAAGAAGATGAATTAGATAATCATGAAAATGATGAAACATTAGAAGAAATGGATGAAGATCCCGAGGAATAAGGGGGAGTAGTTTTCGAAGGATCAATCCGACAATTTAAAGGCTGATTGTTAGAGTTCGCGTAATTTTAATGAACGAACTGATATGCTGTTCTTAAATAAGAGGAATTATCAGTACAGCTTAAAAAAGTATAGATGAATTTTTGTATATTCATAGGAACTCCTGTACCTTTTATTTAGCAGAGTTAATATAAACCTCTTTCATGATAGATGGTGGCTGCACAATGCGGAGCCATACAGGTTTCTTATCTGCCAAAATAAAAGCCCTAGCGGCATCGCTAGAACTTTCTGATTCTCATATACTATTAATAAAATCTCTTAAAGCTATGGAAATGTTTGCTCCAATAAGAGTTACTCAAACTTGTAATTGTTACACCTGTAGATGTTCCTGCATGGATAAATTGATTATTTCCTAAGTAGATTCCCATATGAGAAATCCCGGATCGATATGTTCCTTCAAAAAATACGAGATCGCCAACTTGTGGTGAGTTTACTATATAGGATCGGTTGTAATATCCATCTGTTGATAGGCGGCCAATCGATTGACCGGACTGTTCAAATGCCCAGTAAATAAATCCACTACAATCAAATCCACTAGGGGAGGAACCACCCCATTCGTACGGAACACCCATAACTGATTTTGCAGTTGAAATTAAATCACCAGATGCTGGTGTAGAAGGCTTAGATGGCTTCGAATCTGAACTTGCAGCTTTGCCACTGACAACTAATTTATTCCCAGGATAGATAGTATCAGACGTTAAATTATTCCACTTCTTCAAGTTGCTTAACGAAACACCATGACTAGATGCAATTTTGTCTAGTGTATCGCCACTTTTTACTGTGTATGTACTTGTCTTATCAGAAGAAGAACCTCCTCCATTACTTCCGCTATTACTAGAATCACTAGAAGAAGACTTTCCACTACTACTGACAGCTAACTTATCGCCAGGATAGATAGTATTAGACGTTAAATTATTCCACTTCTTCAAGTTGCTTAACGAAATACCATGATTAGATGAAATTTTGTCTAGTGTATCGCCACTTTTAACTGTGTATGTACTTGTCTTACCAGAAGAAGAACCTCCTCCACTACTTCCGCTATTACTAGAATCACTAGAAGAAGACTTTCCACTACTACTGACAGCTAACTTATCGCCAGGATAAATAAGATGAGAGGATAAGTTATTCCATTTCATTAAATTATTTAAAGAGATCCCATGTGCTTTTGCGATCTCACCTAATGTATCCCCACTTTTAACCGTATAGGTACTTCCACTGCTGGAACTGCCTGTTGAGCTGTTCTCACTACTTGAACTCCCGCTGTTAGAAGGCTTTGAATTCGCAGCATCTTTACTTACGACAAGTTTATCGCCAGGGTAAATTAATGTTGTTGATAAGTTGTTCCAGTCCATCAAGTTTTTTAAAGATATTCCGTGTTCGGCAGCAATTTTACTTAACGAGTCCCCATCCTTAACTGTATATGTACTAGCCTTAGACGGTGTAGTGCTTTTATCTTTCGATGGTGCTTTCGAATTAGATGGACTGCCATCGACCTCTATAACTTGATTCGGGGAAATGATATGATTCGACAAATTATTCCAAGCCTGTAAATTTGCCACACTCGTATTATATTTTTGCGAGATAGACCATAATGAGTCACCCGGCTTAACCTTATACGATGCGGCATCTGCCGTTTGGCCACCAAACATAGTAGAAGCAATAACAGCCGATGCAGTAACAGACATAAATACTTTGTTTTTTGACAATGACACCACTCCTTTTTTCTTAGTCAAATTTTTACTATGCAATTAAAGTCACAAGGACTATCTTGACTAGGTTGTTTTTTAGCGTTACAATTACAACACTTTATAATAGGTAGTACTATCAAACTAATACAATATAGTACGAATTTCCACCGTGTTATTATGACTAAATGCCTACGACGCACATTATTACAATTATTACAGTTAGTTTACATGTCGTAATATAGCAATTTTCCTTTTACTTTTTAGCGAAATTTGGTACTATATTTAAGTGCTATGTAATTATTTAGTAAAAAAATAATTTCGTGAATAAATTCGATAATATCAGAATAAAATGTGGAGGTAAAGTAATGGAAGAGACCATTTCATTAAAAGAGATTTATGAGATAGTTAAAAAGCGTCTTTCCCTTATTGTTTCATTTGTGATCGGGGCAGCGCTTCTTGCAGCGATTGTTAGTTTTTTTATATTAACCCCAATCTATCAATCTAGTACACAGTTTATCGTTAATCAAAGCCAAGAAAGCTCTAACCAAGAAATGCAAATAGATCAAAATACCATTCGGACAAACGTTGAGCTTATTAATACGTATAATGTAATTATTACGAGTACAGCTATTTTGAATGATGTTATTGAGGAACTTAGCTTATCTTATTCCCCGGAAGCGTTAAAGTCAAACATCCAAGTTTCCAGTGAGCAAAATTCACAAGTTGTTACGGTTACTGTAAAAGATCCCGATCCAGCGCTTGCAACAGAAATTGCCAATACAACTGTACATGTTTTCCAAGAAAAAATTCCTGATCTGATGAATGTGGATAATGTGAATATTTTGTCAGAGGCAATAACAAAAGAAAATCCTTCACCAGTTGAACCGAAACCGATGCTTAATATTGCAATTGGGATTGTTCTAGGGTTAATGGTTGGGGTTGGAATTGCATTTTTACTCGAATACTTAGATACGAAAATTAGAACAGAACAAGATGTGGAAGAAAAACTTGGTCTTACATTAATAGGAGTTATCTCCACAATTGAAGCAGATGATATACGTCGTGATCCATCAACAACAACACAACCTGTAAAGAGAGGGGGATTCCATCATGTTCAAGCGAAAAAAACCGGCACCAACTAGTAAAATACGTCATTTAATTACAAAGTTAAATCCAAGATCCCCGATCTCGGAGCAATACCGAACGATACGGACAAATATACAGTTTTCATCAGTCGATGAGCCATTGCAGTCTCTTCTCGTAACATCGGCCGGACCTGCAGCAGGAAAATCAATCACTGCAGCGAACTTGGCAGTCGTCTATGCCCAACAAGGAAAACGGACATTATTAATTGATGCAGATTTAAGAAAACCGACTGTTCACTATACATTTCGTCTCGATAATTTACGGGGACTTAGTAATGTATTAATCGGTGACAGTACAATAGAGAATACTGTTGAAGCGTCAGATGTTGATAATCTTCACATCTTATCATGTGGACCGATCCCACCAAACCCATCTGAACTTCTTGCTTCAAAACGGATGGCTGACATTTTAAAACAAGTAAAACAATTATATGATTTTATTATTTTTGATACGCCACCTGCACTTGCGGTAACGGATGCGAAAATATTGGCAAATATTGTCGATGGAACAATCCTTGTCTACAGAAGTGGTACAACGGAATTAGAAGAGGCGGAAAGAGCGGCGGAAATGATAAAAGATTCAAAAGCGAGATTACTAGGGGCGATACTAAATGATCGTTCGAAAGAGACTGCTAGTTATTATTACTACTATGGTTCGTAACAAAATACCCTCTATATACTAATAGGAGGGTATTCTTTTACAGCTCTACAGGTAGAAACTGTAAACCTATCGAAGGAAGTACCGATTATTTTTGAAAAAATGTAGAATTTTCCAAAAAACTGTTGCACTTTGTTGCATAATTTTTAAATGGAAATCAATTTGAGGGAAAATACCTATTGAAAAGGTAGAATTTTCCCATAAAATTTGTTACACTTCTGTTATATAATTTTAATTGTAAATCAATTTGAGTGAAAATACCTATCACGAACAGAAAGACATATCCAAAGGAGGGAATTTAATTGATTGATATACATAGTCATATATTACCTGGTGTAGATGATGGTGCAAAGACTGAGCAAGATAGCCTTGCTATGGCTAAAGTAGCGGTAGAAGAAGGAATTACAAAAATCGTCGCTACCCCACACCATAAAAACAGAACGTATGATAATTATAAAGATGAAATTACTACCCATGTCTCTGTATTAAATGACTTGTTCCATGAAAATAATGTGCCTCTCGAAGTGATCGCTGGACAAGAGGTACGTATTTACGGGGAAATTTTGGAAGATTTGGAAAAAGGTGAAATTCAGCCGGTTAATGACACGAAATACCTATTAATAGAATTCCCGTCTGATTCTGTTCCGCATTATACAGAACAACTTTTTTACGACCTACAAATTGCCGGAATTAAACCAGTAATCGTCCATCCTGAACGAAACAGAGAATTATTAGAAAACCACCGGAGAATGTACGAACTTGTAAGAAATGGTGCGTTATCACAAGTGACAGCAGCAAGTCTTGTCGGTAAGTTCGGTAAGAAAATTGAAGAATTTTCTCATCAATTAATTGAAGCACATTTAACACATTTCATTGCATCTGATGCGCATAACACGACAACAAGAGGGTTCTGCATGCGTGAAGCATTTGAACTATTTAAAGAACGGTACGGTGTTGAAATGTATTATCTGTTCATGGAAAATAGTCAATTGCTCCTGGGGAACATGAATATTAATAAGATCGAGCCGGCTTCGATTCGGACAAAACGTCGGAAGTTGTTTGGATTATTTTAACAGGTAAGAAACCAGCATGGCTTCGCATAGCGCAGCCACCATCTATCATGATAAAGGTTTGTTTTCATACAAAGTATTAAAAATTTCTTACTGCTCACTGACTAAAAGTGCGACGTTTTGGGACTGGGACTGCGCTTACTCGTACCACCGAAAAGCATTTGTCACGTGCCCCAGTACTGGCACGTCCTGAACGTCGTAGGTGCAACTAAAGTTTCCGCCATACTTGGAAATAAGCCAAGTTTTCTAAAATTTATGTAAAAAAATTAGTTATGCAATTTTATGTACATTTTGTTTGATATACTAAAAATAGTTACTAATCACTTTTGAATAAGTGAAAATAGAAAGAAGGTTAGACTGTGACATATCGAAGTCGGCTTACGTTACTTATATTGCTAGATTCAGTGATTGTAAGTATCGCAATTTTTGTTGCGTTTTGGCTTGTCTATCCATATAGTGCAACTCCATATGACAATACAGTCATCATCATTACGGCCGTAGCATTACTTTTGTTTCATCATGTTTATGCACTTGTTTATAATTTATACAATAAAATGTGGGCGTACGCAAGTGTTGGGGAACTTGTCTCGATAGTAAAAGCAGTTACTTTTACTATTATATCGGCAGCAATTGTCCAAATGTTAATAAACGATTTTACGATGTATCGCCGGGCATTATTGGTTACGTGGATGTTACATATTATTTTAATTGGCGGTTCTCGCTTTTTTTGGCGTGTCGTTCGGGACAGGTATATTACAAAGTCTGATAAGAAAAAACGCACGCTTATTGTTGGAGCAGGTGATGCAGGAGCAATGATTGCAAGGCAATTGAATAATGATCATAATGATTCAGAATTATGGCCAATCGCGTTTGTGGATGATGACCTGACAAAACAACGGATGCAAGTGTATAATTTACCGGTTATCGGTAAGGTGAAAGATATCCCTGATGTCGTTACACAAAGGAAAATTGATCATATTGTTATTGCAATTCCTTCCTTAAAAAATGGGGAATTAAACAAAATTATTGATTACTGTAATAAAACTTCCGCAAAAGTGCAAATGATTCCCAAAATAGAAGATTTAATGACTGGACGAGTATCGGTTAGTAGTTTAAAAAATGTCGAAGTAGAAGATTTACTTGGGCGTGAACCGGTTGAACTTGATATTGATTCAATTCAAGATAAAGTGACAGGCAATACAATTATGGTAACTGGAGCTGGAGGTTCGATTGGTTCAGAAATTTGTCGACAGCTAATGCGCTTTTCACCGGCAAAATTACTTCTCGTCGGACACGGGGAATACAGCATTTATTCAATCGATATGGAATTAAGGAAAAAACATGGACAAACCGATGTCGAAATCATCCCAATAATCGGTGATGTGAAAGACCAGGCACGTATGTTTGAAATTGTAGAAAAGTATCGTCCAAAAAAAATCTTCCACGCAGCAGCACATAAACATGTGCCGTTAATGGAATATAACCCGCATGAAGCGGTGAAAAACAATGTGATCGGAACAAAAAATGTTGCCGAAGCGGCAGATGCATTTGGTGTAGACACGTTCGTATTAGTTTCAACAGATAAAGCGGTGAATCCAACGAATGTCATGGGGGCGACAAAACGGATTGCGGAAATGGTTGTTCAATCAATGAACACTAAAAGCAATACGAAATTTGTGGCAGTCCGATTTGGAAATGTACTTGGTAGCCGTGGTAGTGTTATCCCGCTATTTAAAAAGCAAATCAATGAAGGTGGCCCAGTTACCGTCACAGACCCAGAGATGACTAGATATTTCATGACGATACCGGAAGCGTCCCGACTTGTCATTCAAGCCGGAACACTTGCTAGAGGTGGAGAAATCTTTGTTCTCGATATGGGCGAACCTGTAAAGATTCTTGATTTAGCAAAGAATTTAATTCGATTATCTGGTTATTCAGAAGAAGAGATTGGAATCGAATATACAGGTATTCGACCTGGAGAAAAAATGTATGAAGAATTACTTGGTGAAGATGAAATTTTACCAGGACAAGTATATGAGAAAATATATATTGGTAGAACTGTAGAAGTTGATGAAAACTGTATTGATGATTTGATTGTGAATTTTAGCACTTTTGAAAATCCAAAATTAAAGGATAATCTGATGAATATTGTTTATATGGAAAAAGAGTTGTTGACAGCTAAAGGTTCGTAAGCGAAAAGTATGGAGGGTATAGAAATGCAAAAAGTAAAAAAAGCTATAATCCCTGCAGCGGGACTAGGCACACGTTTTTTACCAGCCACAAAGGCTATGCCGAAAGAAATGTTACCGATTGTCGATAAGCCTACCATCCAATACATCGTAGAAGAAGCTATCGAGTCAGGAATCGAAGATATCATTATAGTCACTAGCAATACAAAAAGAGCCATTGAAGACCATTTTGATACGAATTTCGCACTAGAAGAAAGTTTAAAACGCACCGGTAAAACAGAATTATTAAAGAAAGTGAAAGAAGCGGAAGTCGATATCCATTATATTCGTCAAAAACAACCTAGAGGATTAGGACATGCGGTATGGTGTGCACGTAAATTTATCGGAGATGAGCCATTTGCAGTTCTTTTAGGAGATGATATCGTTCAGGCGGATACCCCAGGGTTAAAACAACTAATTGATCAGTATGATGAAACGGGCTGTTCTGTTATAGGTGTACAAACCGTTTCGGATGAGGAAACGGATCGTTATGGTATTGTTGATCCGTTTTCAAAAGAAGGTCGTCGTTACCAGGTGCATCATTTTGTTGAAAAACCAAAGCTTGGTACAGCTCCATCAAACCTAGCGATTATGGGGCGTTACGTTTTAACACCTAGAATATTCGAACATCTGGATAAACATGAAATCGGTGCTGGCGGAGAAATTCAATTAACTGATGCTATCCAAGCAGTAAATGAAATTGAAAAAGTATACGCGTATGATTTTGAGGGTAAACGTTTTGATGTTGGAGAAAAGTTAGGATTCATTGAGACAACTATTGAATTTGCACTTCAAAATAATGATATTAAAGATGAATTATATGAATTTCTTGAGAAAAAGATTGAGG
Source organism: Pseudogracilibacillus sp. SO30301A (assembly GCF_037072025.1). Taxonomy (NCBI): domain Bacteria; kingdom Bacillati; phylum Bacillota; class Bacilli; order Caryophanales; family Bacillaceae; genus Pseudogracilibacillus; species Pseudogracilibacillus sp. SO30301A. Next base: position 128,671 of record NZ_JAXHDD010000003.1, read on the forward strand.
AAATAAAAATAAAAGCTTAACACAATGGGATTAAAGGAGCTTATCGTTTTGAAAGAGAAAATTTTTCTTTCATCACCACATATGAGTGATGAAGGGTATGAAATGGAATATATAAAAGAAGCATTTGATACAAATTGGATCGCTCCACTTGGAGAAAATGTAAACAAATTCGAAAGTGAATTTGCCGAAAAGGTTGGTTCGAAATCAGCAGCAGCTTTATCATCTGGTACTGCTGCTATTCACATGGCATTAAAAGCAGCAGGAGTTGGTGAAGGGGATATTGTCTTTTGTCAATCTTTAACATTCTCTGCCTCTGCAAATCCCATCCTTTATCAAAATGCAACACCTGTATTTATTGATAGTGATGAAGAGACATGGAATATGTGTCCAAGGGCATTAGAAGAAGCGTTTGAAAAATATCCAAACGTAAAGGCTGTCATTATTGTCCATTTGTACGGGTTATCAGCGAACATGGATGAAATAGTAGAGTTATGTAAAAAACATAGCGTCGTTTTAATTGAAGATGCAGCTGAATCTTTAGGATCAAAGTATAAAGGACAGCAAACGGGTACATTTGGCGATTACGGCATTTTTTCATTTAATGGAAATAAAATTATTACTACTTCTGGTGGTGGCATGCTTGTTTCGAATAAAATAGAAAAAGTTGAAAAAGTTAAATTTTGGTCAACACAATCTCGAGATCAAGCGAAACACTATGAACATAGTGAAATTGGTTATAATTATCGTTTGAGTAATGTTCTTGCCGGAATAGGTAGAGGACAATTAAGAGTATTAGAGGATCGTGTGAAAAAGAAGACGGAAATCTATGAATACTATAAAGATCATTTAAAGAATATAGAAGGTATCGGTTTTATGCCAGAAAATGACTGGGATGAACCGAACTATTGGCTAAGTGCGATTACATTAGAAGGAAAAATTCGTCCATTAGATGTGATTGAAGCATTGGAAAAGGAGAATATCGAGGCTCGTCCATTATGGAAACCGATGCATTTACAGCCCATTTTTGAACAATATGATTATGTTGGTGGTAATGTAGCAGAAACACTGTTTAAAAATGGGATTTGCTTACCTTCGGATACAAAGATGATGAAAAAAGAAATAGAGAAAGTAGTTAAAGCAATAAAAAATTATTAATTGTGCATTTTGCAAAACTAATAGGTTTAATGTGATAAAATCTGAAAAAGAAAGAAAGTTCGAATAGATGCGAGAGTGATAGCTCATGTATAAAAAAAATATAAAAAGAGTTTTTGATATATTAATAATTTTACTGTTTTCACTTCCAACAGTATTAATCGGAACAATAATCGCTATATTAATAAAAATTGATAGTAAGGGATCGATTTTTTATAAGCAAGAAAGACTGGGGTTCAAAGGTAAAGTATTTGAGATATATAAATTCCGTACTATGGTAGAAAATGCAGAAAATATTGGTTCAGGTATTAAAACATTTCAAGACGATCCCAGGATAACAACAATTGGAAAATTTTTAAGGAAAACGAGTTTAGATGAGATTCCACAATTAATAAATGTATTGAAAGGGGATATGAGCATAATTGGACCAAGACCTCCAGTGCCATATCATCCGAGAAAATATCAAGAATACAGGAAGGAACAAGTCAAAAGATTTACTGTTCGCCCTGGTATTACTGGTTACGCCCAAATCAAAGGGAGAAATAATATTAGTTGGGATGAAAGAATCGTATATGATATTGAATATGTCAACAATCTTTCTTTTCTACTTGATATTAAAATATTTATTTTAACAATTGTAAAAGTGTTTAAAAAAGAAGGGATTCATAGTAATACAAAAGAAGAGATTCATAGTAATACTAAATAATTTTGAAAGGATATTTTATATGCTTAAGGGTAAAAATGTATACCTACGTTTAATGGAAGAAAAAGATATTCCTTATAGAGTGAAGTGGATTAATAACCCAGAAATAAGGCATACATTAAATTTTGATTACCCGATTTCAGAAGTTGGAACTCGAAAATGGTTACATAGTGTTGCAAGTAATCCGGGTAGAAGAGATTTTATTGTTTGTGATATTGAAACAGATAAACCAGTCGGTTATGGTGGATTATTAGGTATTGATATAAAAAATGGAAAAGCTGAATCGTATATGGGAATTGGTGAGAAAAATCTTCACGGAAAAGGAATTGGCTTTGAAATAAGAAAAATACTACTAGATTATGCTTTTAAAGAATTAAACCTTAATAAAGTGTATGCATATGTGTGGAAAGAAAATATGCCAATGATTAAATTAAATGAAAAAGTAGGATTCCAAATAGAAGGTTTATTAAGGCAAGATGTTTTATCCCATGGCGAGAAAAGAGATAGATATATTATGGGAATATTGAAAGACAAGTATTTATCTTGAACGAAGTGAAGTAGGTGCAGTAATGAACTCAATAAAATTTAATACATATCCAACCCCAGTAGAATTTTATGGAGAATATTACAACAATAATATATATATTAAAAGAGATGATTTAACAGAACCTACTTTAGGTGGAAATAAAGTAAGGAAGCTTGAATTGTTTTTAGCTGAAGCAAGAGAAAAGAAAGTAGATTATATAGTAACATATGGATCGGCACAATCGAATCACTGTCGATTGACTGTTACAATGGCAAGAAAATTAGGATTTAAGGTATTACTCATTTTAGCTAAAAGTGATAGCGTTCATTATAATGGTAACTTTTTAATTTATGACCTTTATAATACTGAAATCGTTTGGACGGAAACGGATAAAGTACCAGAGTCTATTAAAGATACTTTAAGTAGTCTATTAGATAAAGGTCATAATCCATATTTTATTCAGGGTGGCGGACATGGAGACTTAGGAACACATGCATATAAACTTGCATTTGACGAAATTATGGAACAAGAAAAAGAATTAGAGCTTTCTTTCAACAAAATATTTCATGCTTCTGGTACTGGTACAACGCAAGCCGGCTTAGTAAGTGGAAATATATTATATAACAGTAATAAAGAAGTAATCGGGATTAGTGTTGCTAGAAATAATGCACGAGGAAAAGAAGTCATTGCAGAAAGCATCATATCTTATTTAAAAAACATTCATGAATTTAATTATCATATTACGAATGAATTAACATTTATCGATAAATATGTTGGTAATGGATATGCCCATATTTATCCTGAGATAATAAATACCATTAAAAATGTTGCTAGAAATTCAAGTGTTTTATTGGATCCCGTCTATACAGGCAAAGCATATTATGGAATGTTAGATTATATAAAGACGAATAGTATATCGGGTGAAAATATTTTATTTATCCATACAGGAGGCATTCCTTTATTATTTAACTATGCTAGTGAATTTAAAGAGGAGTAACTTAGATGAACATATTAGTAACAAGCGCAGGTCGTAGGGTGAAAATAATTGAATACTTTAAAGATGTGGTTGAAAAAGAACAAGGAAAAGTAATCACAACGGATTGTGATGCTCATGCTCCAGCTATTTATTTCAGTGATGATTATGAAATTGTGCCATGTATTGATGAGCCAAATTATATTAATATTATACTTGAAATATGTAAGAAACACGACATCAATGCCATCATTTCATTAATTGACCCGGAATTAGAAATATTAGCAAGCAATAAGAATCTATTTGATAATCATAATATTCAATTAATCTTATCACCTAAGGATATGGTAGATATTTCATTTGATAAATTGAAAACTTATAAGTACTTAAAAAATAAAGAAGTTCCTTCTGTCCCAACATATGATAACTTAGATGAAGTAAAAGATTTATTGAAATCAAATAAGTTATCATATCCTTTAGTTGTTAAACCAGCAAAAGGAAGTGCAAGTATTGGTTTGTACATCGTTTCAAATGAATCAGAATTGAACGAAGCATTTTACAAACTAGAAGGGCAAATTATACAACCCTTTTATAAAGATAAAGAATTTGGAATCGATGTATATATTGATATGGTTAATGGCGAATTAGTTGACTTATTCATTAAAGAAAAAATAAAAATGCGAGCTGGAGAAACTGATAAATCGATATCAACACATAGTGAAAAAATAGAAGAATTAATAAAGAAAATGATTGAAAAAACCAACTTTATAGGCCCAATCGATATTGATTGTTTTGAGTTTAATGGTGAATATTTTATTTCTGAAATAAATCCAAGATTTGGTGGAGGATATCCACATGCTTATGAATTAGGATGTAATTTCATGGAATACATTGTTACAAATTTGAAAAACGAAGAGAATGAAACTTATAAAACATATAAATACAAAGCAGAGATTGTGATGATGAAATATGATCATTTGAAGTTAATAAAAGAAAAATAAGAAATTTATGTATCGGAGAGTTAAATATGTTTTTTTTGCCTCAATTAAGAGAAAGAAAAATAAAACCACATTTAGAAAAAGAAAAAACATTCTATCAAAACATGAAAATTGATCAGGTTGAATCTTATCAACTCCAAAGGTTTAATAAAGAATGGGAAAAAATTCAGATTCATGTTGATTTCTATAAAAATCTTGTGAATAAAAAGGAAGTCCCAAGAGCCTTTGATAGTTTTGAACAAATTAATGAACTCCCTATTATTACAAGAGATTTTGTAAGTGAAAATATTCACCTTTTTACAAATAAAAGTAAAGAAGCTGATTCTTTTGGAACAACAGGAGGTTCTACAGGTAATCCTTTACAATTTCCCAAATGGCACTCCGAAGCAGTACACTGCGAACCTTCTGTTTGGTATGTAAGAGATTTTTACGGTGTTAAAAGATCAGATAAAATGTTTAGATTATGGGGACATTCCCATACGTTAGGAAAAGGTCTAACTAGAGTCAAAAATAAATTGAAATTTGATATTGGTTTACCTTTAATAGGATTTAAACGGTTTTCAGCTTACGATTTATCAGAAGAAAAATTAAAAGAAGCCGGCGAAGAAATATTAAAGTTTAAACCCAAATATATTATTGGATATAGTAAAGCTTTATTTATGCTTGCTAAAGCAAATGAAGATAAAAAAGAAATCTTTCATCAGTTAAACTTAAAAGTTGTGTTAGGTGCAGCCGAAGGATTTGAAAGAAGTGAAGATCGAGAATTTGTCACGGAAATATTTGGCTGTCCAGTAGGCTTACAATATGCAGCAATGGAAACAAATTACATTGCTCAAACACATCCTGATGGTGAATATAAAGTATTATGGAAAAATAACATTTTAGAATGTGTAGATGATAACGGTAATCCAGCGGAAACGGGAAGAATTATTCTAACATCGTTATATCCAAGAGCATTTCCTTTAGTGAGGTATGAACTAGGAGACATAATTAGTGAATGTAAAAAAGACAAACATAGTGTATATTCATTTAAGGAAGTTAAAGGTAGAGATAATGACTTTTTAATGTTAGATGATAATACACCTATACATTCTGAGGGAATAACTCATGCAATTAAATTTTCTGATAAAATTATTGCCTATCAAATAAGGTATACAACAAATAATATTTATACTATTTATGTGAAAAGTAAAGAAAAATTAATGAAACAGGATATTGAAGAAATTAGATTTCGTTTGAAACAAGTAGATGAGAGACTAGCACAATTAGAAATAAGACAGTCTCAAAGCTTAAGGCAGACTGTGGCAGGTAAGACTAAATGGTTGGTGGAAGAATAGGAATCTTTATTATAGATAAAATAGGTTCAATAACAATTTACGGGTAGCATAATCCGACAAATTTGATGATAAAAAAGGAAAATCCAAACCACCTGTCGTATTGGTAAAGTAACTAAACAAATACCAACGAAAGGATGATTTGGATGCTTAACCATTATATCATGACAAGCGATGGCGATAAAGTACCTTTTATCATTACTCATCAAGTAGAAGTTCCATTCGGCTACCCAAACGTAGGATTGTACCGTCATATTCAATGTACAAATCAAGAAGCTCATTGTCCGGATTGTGGTTTTTGGACAACCAAAGTTCATGAGTATCATCCTAAATGGGTTGTTGCCGGTACTCACAATAACACACCCATCATTAATCATTTCAACCATTGTCGCTTTGCATGTGATGTTTGTCATCATACGTTTATGGAGCCTTTGTCCTGGCTAAAGCCGTATCAACGCATTACCGAAATCGGCCATGAAGCACTTCTGTACGCAACAGATGACTGTACGTTTAAAGCAGTTGGAGAAGCCTTTGGTCGTAGTGGTCAAAATGTGCGGATCCATGTATTAAAACATTATTCGGAGCAGCCGGATCTGACGGAACGTTCAACACCCACGTTGATCGGAATGGATGAAATCAGTTTGGCCAAAGGGAAAGGCAAATATCGACTTGTCCTATATGACCTTTCCATTCCATGGCGTCCGCAACTGTTTCTGATGCATGAAAACAGGCGCAAGGAAGAAGTCAACAAGCTGCTCCATGAATTATCACATCCGGAACGAGTAATGGCGGTTGCGATTGATATGTGGAGAGGTTATAAAACCGCGATTTAAACGGCACTCCCTGATGCAATTGTAGTCATTGATGCATTCCATGTTATTCAGGCTTCTACTAAAGCTATGGGCGAAGTTCGAAAAGACGTTCAGAAATCGTTAAGCAAGGAACAGCGGGATGACTTGAAAAAAAGACAAGGAGCTCTTTGCCGAATCGCCTGAAGAGTTAACAGAAGAGCAACAGGAACGCTTGAAACAATGGGAAGAGGCATCTCCGGAACTGGCACAATCCATCTTGAATGGAAAGAGAAGGTCCTGGCTTTTTCCCCGGAACCGTTCGAGGAATTGCTGAAAACGATCTGCAATTGGTTGCCCGAAATCCTTAATCGCTTTATCCATTACATATCCAACGCCAAAACGGAAGGGAAAAATAACCAGGTTCGGACGATGAATCAACAAGGTTTTGGTTATTCCATCAAATCGATCCAGGCACGGATGCGGATGAAGGAAGAAAAGAATGCCCAACTCAAATGGAGGAAATACCAAGACCGTTATGAGAAACGTTTAAAACAAAATGGACAACAAATAGCTTGTTAAATTTTTTTCGACAAACATTCAAGCAGCCTATTATTATGAACTTTTAATGTCGACTATTGTCGATAATCCCGTGATAGTGAACCATAAAATATAAATTAAAGGAAGATATTCATGCAAAAGGTTAGTATTATAGTTCCAATCTATAATGCAGAAAATTACTTATCAAATTGCCTTGAAAGTTTAGTGAATCAGACATATAAAAATATAGAAATTATATTAATTAATGATGGATCTATAGATAGTTCTTTATCTATCTGTCAACAATTTTCCAATGTGGATAAACGAATAACACTATTAAGTATTGATAATTCTGGTGTTTCTACAGCAAGAAACTTGGGGATTAAGCAAGCCACAGGAGATTATATAACATTTGTTGATAGTGATGATTGGATAGAATTAAATACAATAGAATTTACAATAGAAAAAGCTGTTGAAACAAATGCGGATATTATCGTATGGTCTTATTTTAAAAATTATGCAAATCAAGAAAGAGCCTTATCTTTAATTCCAGGTGGAAACCAAACATTTACTGCAAAAAAAGAGATTTTATATCTAAAATCTATTTATCAATTTTATGGTCAAAAAAAATTTGGGGATACGGTATCTGCTGGAACGACATGGTGTAAACTTTATAAAAGTAATTTAATTAAAGAAAATAATATTAAATTTAAAAAAGAGCTCACTCGTTCTCAAGATGTAATTTTTTGTTTGGAAGCATTTAGTAAAGCTAATTTGATTAAATATTATGATGAACATTTGTACCATTACCGGATTAATAATTCTTCGACTTGTTCTGGAACTAGATACATTGAAGATACATTAACCCCTTTTAATTCTCTATTAAATGAAATGGAGAAATTTTCAAAACAGTTTACTGAAAAAGAAAAGTTCGATGATGTAATAAATGCAAGAGCAGTTCAAATAATTTTATGGCATTTAGATCACAAATATTTTCATAAAGACTATAAAGCAAATATTTTTAAGAGAAAAAGAGAAATAATAAAATTTATAAACTTAGAGCCATACAAATCTGCTTTGAGAAACGTTGATTTAAATTTATTACCCAAGAAGGAACGAACAGTCACAAAACTATTTAGAAAAAATTTAATTGTAACGTTTTATATAATTTATCGGATGCATCAATCTTATATGAGGTTAAATAATAAAAAATTCGATTAAATTCATAGAATATTTTATTTTATAATATGTATAGATATTGTTTGGAATACTTAGGAAGTGAATTATATTTTGAAAATAAATTTAAAAGTATTAGCTTTTGTAATTATATTTTTTACTATATTAGAAACGGATTATTTTCTATAGAGCTAATTTATTCATATTATGGTGATGGTAGTAGATAAATTGTGCTTAGTGCACTAAGAGAGAAAGAGACTTCACAACACCATACTTCAGTATATGTTCCAACATGGAATAATTGGTTTTATTCCAATAGTGTTATTAGTACTATTATTTATTAAGCGCATCGCTTAATTTAAATAGCATGAAATTGCAAAATTTGTATTATTTTCTTTTTTGTTTCTACTACGATGATGATAAGTGAAGTATACTCATTTACTTTTTTATTGGTTGTCTTACTACTAGATATATTTATAGAAGATATTATTAAGCTAGAAAATAAAAAGAATAAAATATTAAGGAAAAGCCATGATTAAAAATAATCTAAAAAATAAATTCGTAAAAAATGTCGTCATAGTTGCAAGTGGTACAGCAGGCGCTCAAGCTATTACAATGTTGTTTTCTCCAATAATCACAAGATTATATGGACCTGAAGCATTTGGAGTAATGGGAACATTTAGTGCCATGATAAATATGATTATCCCAATTGCTGCTTTAACTTATCCAATAGCAATCGTGTTACCTAAAAGAGATGATGATGCACAAGGAATTGTAAAGTTATCAATGCTTGTATCATTGATTTTATCAATTATTTCATTAATTATTATTTTGTTATTTAGGGAACCACTGGCTAATTTATTTAATTTTAAAAATATTTCTATGTATTTATATTTCATACCAGTAATAATTATATTTTCTGGTTTTATGCAGGTTTTAGAACAATGGATGATAAGAACAAAGCAGTTTTCAATAAATGCCAAAGCTACACTTTATCAATCTTTAATTGTAAATATCAGTAAAGTCGGAATTGGCTTCTTTTACCCTATAGCTCAGGTTTTAGTTTTTTTTACAGCGATAGCTAATGGACTAAGAGGAACATTAATGTATTTATTTTCTGATAAAAATATAAGTTTTAAATCTAATAAAAGTGTTAATATTAAACAATTAGCGCAGAAACATTATGATTTTCCAGTCTATCGCGCCCCTCAAGATTTAATAGACTCTGCATCCCAAGGTGTACCTGTAATCATGTTGACAACATTCTTTGGTCCAGCTGCTGCAGGTTTTTATACAATAGGGAGAACAGTTTTAAGATTGCCGACCAATTTAATAGGTAAAGCAGTTGGAGATGTATTTTATCCTCGAATTGCAGAAGCAGCTATAAATAAAGAAGATGTCGCAGGTTTAATTAGAAAGGCAACATTCTCGCTAGCAATCGTAGGAATTATTCCTTTTGGTGTTGTAATGTTGTTTGGCCCATTTCTTTTTAGCTTAGTATTTGGGAGTGATTGGGAAATGGCTGGGGAATATGCAAGGTGGATTTCAATTTGGTCGTATTTTGCGTTTATGAATCGACCAAGTGTTAGGACATTACCGGTATTAAATGCGCAAAAGTTCCATCTGATTTGGACAATATTATGGACAGCCTTAAGAATAGGTTTGTTAGCTTTTACTTATTATTTATCTAAAGATGACTTATTAAGTATAGCTGTGTTTTGTATATCTGGCACAATATCAAATGCATTATTAATATCAATTACTATTAGATTAAGTCGAAAGAGAATGATGAAATATGAGTGATTTTTTATATTCGACCAAAAAGATAGAGCAAAAAATGATATATAAAGTCTTTAAAAACATTTATAAAAATGAAAAAACCAATTTGAAATATTATCAAGGTACTTGGGGTTCATTGGCTATTTCTCAAAACACTTATAACGGATTCGAACCATTAGAAACAGAGGAATTCATTACAGTTGTAGTAGGTGGTCCACTACTTATGTTTCGAGATAATAGTTTTATTACTATTAAAGAAAGTAATGAAGGAACGAAATCTATTTTTAATCGTTGGTTGAATGGAAAAATAAATTGGAACGAAGATTTTAGTGGACCGTTTCACATATTAATTATAAATAAAAAAGAAAGAACTTGTTTGAGTGTTACTGATATTATGTCATTTGTACCAGTTTATTATTTTAATAATGAGAAAAATAGTTATATATGCTCTCACGTAGATATGTTGGCAGAAGTATCAGGTGATAAAGAAAACCTAGACGAAATTTCTTTAATAGATTTTATTTTACATGGAGTTGTAACTTATCCGTATACTTTCTATAAGAATATAAAGCAATTACAACCAGCTTCAACACATAAAATTAATGTAAATAAATTGAGAACAAATAGCTATTGGATTCCAATAGAAGAAAATAGTTACAGTTCGATTAATGAAGCTGCAGATGATATTAGGAAAAATTTAATTAAGTACATTAATAAAATAACCTCTGAGACAACAAATATAGCTCAATTTATAAGCGGGGGAGAAGATTCTAGAACTTTATCAGGACTTTTAAAAGATATAAATAGAGATGCATTCATTTATTTAGATTCGATGAATCGTGAAGGGAAATTAGCAAAAAGAATAACAGAAAACTACAATGCGACATTTAATCTTAGAACTAGAACTTATACACATTATTTGGATATTTTACCTGAATGTGCAAGCTTAGTCGGAACAGGATCAGAGTATCACCATGCACATACTTATGGATTTCATAAAGAAATTGAAAGATACGATGCAGTGTTTGGTGGATTGTTTTCCGATGCTCTATTAAAAGGAGCAAGAATAAAGAAGCATATATGGACTATTAAACTGCCATTCTTGAGTGAAATAAAAGATAGGAGCTTTTCTAATTCTAATAAGCTAAAAGTTAATTTATTTGATGAAAAACAAATAAAAGAATTAACTTTAAGGAGACAGGAACACCTAGATTTTATTTGTCAATTTAGGAATGATTCAGCAGAAGAATGGTTTGAGTTATGGCCTAGTTCAATGAATAGGAATATACCAAATGTTCATGCAAATAGAAGATTGTTTAAAAGTTATGAGCCATTTTTATCGAATGAAATAGTTAAAATTAGTGCAAGAGTAAATCAAAGTTGGAAGTTAAATCGAAAATTATTCCATAAAAGCGTTAAACCATTTTTAAAACCTTCTAAATGGATTTTTCATAGTAATGGCTGGTTACCTTATTATTCATGGAAACCTAATATTTTAATTCATTTTACTACATGGACTTTTAGACAATTTGGTATTAGACTCGGTATTATTAAAGGAAATCAAGGCCCTTGGACTGAGTGGAGAAGTCTAATTACTACAAATGATTGGAATGATTCAATACAAAGTTATTTAAGTAATACTACCATACTGTCTTCTGAGTTAAAGGCAAACATTGAAAATGTTTTAAAGAATAATTCACTTGCAGTATTACAATATATTGCGCTTACACAAGTGTTGTATGAAACATCGGTATTAAGTCAAAATAACGAATAGTTGAGGGCAAATATGAAAAAACAAATAAAAAAATTTTTGAAAGAGTACAAAAAGAATAAATATGACAAAATTCATAAAAAAAATGCATTAAATGCTTTAAGAGTAATCGAGAAAGATACAGGATATAAATTATCATCAAAGTTAAAATCTATTATTGATGAGTATTCGATAGAAGTATTAGGATCCAAAGAATATTCTTATTGGTTATATGCTTACACTGCATATAACCAAAAGTTTAAAGAAGGTTGGATTCCTGATAATTATTTTGGTTATATTGTTGCACCAAAAGTAAATAAAGGAATTGGAGAAATTTCTAATATTAAAACAATGTCAAGAAAAATAGTGCAAACTGATTTACTTCCTGATAAATTTTATATGATTGATAAAACATTATACGATCAGGATTTCAATGTTATTGATAAAAAGGATGCATTTCATTTACTTTTTAAAAATTATGATGAATTGTTTTATAAAAAAGATGAATCAAATCAAGGTAGAGGGGTTATAAAACTAGATAAAAATAATTTTGATTTAAACGAGTTATATAACTTAGGAGATGCAGTTATTCAAAGACCGATAGTTCAATCTGAATGGTTTGATGAAATTGTTACAGGTAGCGTAGCTACAATTAGAATAACAACATTAAAAGATAAAAAAAAGAATATTAAATTTGCAGGTTCCTACTTAAGAGTTGGAAGAAGTGATTCTGTATTAGTACAAGTAGATAGAACGGTGAGAATTCCAGTCATAGATGAAAGTGGCCTGTTAGGAGAATATGGGACAAATTTTGAATGGAAGAGGCATTATAAGCACCCAGATACTGGTTATAAGTTTTATAATCAAACTATTCCTCATTTCAATAAAGCTGTTCAAACATGTATTAAATTACATAAGAAAATACCACATTTTGCGATTATTGGATGGGATGTATCTATTAACGCTAAAGGTAATCCTGAAATTATTGAATGGAATGCTAGGCATCCAGATATAAAATTTATTGAAACAACAACCGGTCCTTGTTTTAAAACTTTAGAATGGGAAAAACTCCATAATGAAAATTGATTTTTTATCGAGGGAAAATAATGGAACGAAGTGATTTAGTCTAGCCTGTGGATTTGCTGTAAACTTCTAGTTTTCTTGATCTTTATAGGAATTTCAAAATTGGTTTGTTTTTAATCGAGGTAACGAGTTTATAACTTTAGGTTACTTATGTTTTAAAAGCTTCTAGATTATCTTTAATGATGAAAAATATTTCATCATGTTATTATAGATTTTATTTATAATGTTGGATGGATTGTCTACTTAGTGAGTATTATAAATATTTTTGTAGTTAGTAAAACTCGTTTAATTCGATATAAAAAGCACAGAAATATTAGCTAATATTTAGGTTATAATCCGTTGGTTTTGATGCCTTTCCACAAGCTACAGATGAATTGAAGTGAGTGCTTAACTTTTATTACTTAATTAATACTAGATTCCTTTGCTCTTGGAAGAGAAAGATTGCATGAGCTAAGCTATATAGAAGTTGTTTTTAATTTAGTTATAAAGAGAGCGTGAAATGCAATATTAGAAGAACTTCAAAATATGTTAATAATAAAAGATACTTTTATACGAGGATGTGAATAAATGAAAATCACTGTCGCGGGCACTGGTTATGTCGGTCTATCCAACGCTGTTCTATTAGCTCAACATAATGAAGTAATTGCATTAGATATCGTGCAAGAGAAAGTTGATATAATTAATAATAAGCAGTCACCGATCGTTGATACTGAAATATCCAAGTTTTTAACAGAGAAAGACTTACACTTAAGGGCAACGATGGATACGGAAGTAGCTTTTAAAGATGCTGAATTTGTCATCATTTCAACCCCTACTAATTATGATCCAGAACAGGATTTTTTTGATACAAGCTCTGTTGAGACAGTTATTGATAATGTATTAACTATTAACCCGGATGCTACGATGGTAATTAAATCTACCATTCCTGTTGGTTATACGAAAGCTATTAGTGAGAGGTTCAATACAAACAACATTATTTTCTCGCCAGAATTTTTGCGAGAAGGACAAGCGTTGTACGATAATTTGTATCCTTCTAGGATTATTGTAGGGGAACAGTCTGAACGTGCAAAGAAGTTCGCTAATTTATTAGCTGAAGGTGCAATTAAAGAGAATATCCCTATGTTATTTACAGATTCTACCGAAGCTGAGGCAATCAAACTGTTTGCTAATACGTATCTTGCTATGCGTGTTTCTTTCTTTAATGAGTTAGATACATATGCGGAGTTAAAAGGTTTAGATACGAAGCAGATTGTTGAAGGAATTGGTTATGATCCACGGATTGGTGACCATTATAACAACCCTTCATTCGGTTATGGTGGATACTGCTTGCCGAAGGATACTAAGCAATTATTAGCGAACTTTAAAGATGTTCCAAATAATATCATCACAGCTATTGTTGATGCCAATGATACAAGAAAAGCTCACATTGCAGATATGATTTTAACTAGAAAACCGGAAGTTGTAGGAATCTATCGTTTAACGATGAAAACGGGATCGGATAATTTTAGACAATCAGCGATCCAAGGAGTTATTGATCGGATTAAGGATTATGGTATAGATGTTGTTGTATATGAGCCGGTGTTGGAAGCTAATGAATTTGATGGATTACGAGTTATCAAGGATTTTGGAGATTTTAAAGAGGTTTCTGATGTTATTGTTGCTAACCGATTATCAGAAGGCCTTGAAGAGGTAAAAGAAAAAGTGTATACGAGAGATTTGTTTAGCAGAGATTAAGTTATATTAGAGGTGAATTATACAAATTCTATTCCACTTCATATTCAATTAAAAAAAGATAATAGAAGATAAAATATTTAATGGTGAATTTACTAATAAAAACCTTAGTGAACGGCAAATATGGGCTTGGAACCTTGATGCTAGTATAGTTTCATGGACACATCTAAGTTAAATTTATACAATGAATTTCAAGGAGGATGTGTCCGATGAGTACAAGAAATAATGGGAAACGATATAACGATGATTTCCGTAAAATGATTGTCGATCTTTATAATTCTGGAAGTTCTGTAAAAGATTTAAGCAGCGAGTATGGCGTATCTGATGTCACCATTTATAAATGGATTAAGGATTTAACCCCGAATGAAGGAACCGATGGCAAGGGGATTACTCCGAAAGATATAGATGCCATTGAAAAAGAGAACTTTCGCTTGAAACAGGAGCTTGAAATCCTAAAAAAGGCTATGGCCATATTCGCTCGAAAGTAAGTGACACAGAACTAACTGAATTTATTACAGAACATAAAGATGATTATCCCATTCGTACGATGTGCGAAACGCTTGATATACCTAAAAGTACCTACTACCAATCTTTAAATAAAACAGAATCGAATCGTGACCGTGAAAACCGTGTATTCACAGAAAAGATCGTACAGATTCATGAAGAGAGTAAGGAACGATATGGTGCACCTAAGATTCATGAAATGCTTGAAAAACAGGGGCACAAGATCAGCTTAAAACGAGTTCAACGCTTGATGAAAGAAGCTGGTATCCGATCCATAATCGTTAAAAAATTCCGTCCGACACCTAGTAAAGAAAAGATTGTAGAACGAGAAAATATTATTAACAGGGATTTTCTACGACAACGATTAACCAAAAGTGGGTTGGTGATATAACGTATATTCACACGCTTCGTGATGGTTGGTGTTATCTTGCATCTGTATTAGATCTACATTCCAGGAAAGTAATTGGATATTCATTTTCACGATCAATGACAACTGAATTGGTAGAAAAGGCTTTAGAAAATGCTTATGTCACACTGAAGCCTGATGATGGCGTCATATTCCATTCTGATTTGGGTTCACAATATACAAGTGATTCTTTCTCCGAAAAGATTCAGATCTATATGATGACACATTCCTTTAGCCACAAGGGAAGTCCCTATGACAACGCTTGTATTGAGTCTTTTCATGCGATTTTAAAGAAAGAAGAAGTAAATCACGTCAAATACTTGATTTTTAACGCTGCGAGAAATGGAGTGGGATGAATAAAGCTGCAATCTACCCCTTGAACTCGATTAAAGGCACTGGTTATTAATATGCTTTGTGATCGGTAACCGTTGTATCACGTGCAACAATTTTTTGAAGAACAAGATGTAGAGATGTTGTTTCGTTTAGATGTGAAGGCTGAAGATTTAAATGAATACGTACTACTAGGACGCTCAATTGATGCGCTGTTCCAAGCCAACCCGTGGAAAGTGTATTCAACGTTGGCCATTTCAACCTGCCTTAAACTGGGCATACCACTTGGCAGACTGCATAATGATACGACATCTTACTCTGTATACGGAGAGTACAATACATTAGAAAAAATAGAGAAGTCGGATGAATCATCAAAGGATTTAGAAATTACGTACGGACACAGTAAGCAACATTGCCCTAATTTAAAACAGACTGTACTTGGTATGAGTGTTACATCTGAGCGTATCCCAGTTCTAGCCACCATAGAAAACGGAAATACCGATGATAAAACGTGGAACTTCACATTCATTCAAAAACTTCGTGAAATGTTGTCAAAAGAAGAATGTGATCAACTACCTTATCAAGCTGATTCCGCTTTGATAACAAAGGAAAACCTGAGGGAAATACGAGGATATCTCCATTTTATCTACCGACTTCCGGAAACATTCAACTTAAGCTTGGAGCTAAAAGAAAGGGCATGGAGAAAGGACAAATGGGAAGAGGTCGGTCAGTTGGGATCAAAAAAAGGCTGCTTCCTATAAACTCCAGTCCTATATAGAAGAGTTGGATGGTTACTCATATCGCTTTGTAGTGGTCTATTCAGATAAGCTTACTGAACAAAAAGAGAAAACCTTCCTGCTTAACTTAGGAAAAGACGCACAAAACTTCAAAAGGTGATTGATGCATTTGAAAATACCGTTTTTCATTGTGAATCAGATGCACAAGAGGCTTTGGAAATGTTTAAAAAGGAACATTCTAGCCACTATTTTCACTATTCGTTTACGATTAGACCGGAAGAACAAGTCGAAAAACGGAAAAAGCGGGGACGTCCGAAAAAGGGAGAGGTTCCTAAAACCATAACGGTGTATCGTCCCCATCTCTAACGTCTGGAGGAAATCAAGGAAGTGATAGAAGAAAAGAAACGCAAATTAAGTACGTTCATACTTATTACGGATAAATGTGACGATCAGGAAATGACGAATTAGGACATTCTTAAAACCTATAAAGGGCAAGAAGCTACCGAGACTCGCTTTCGCATTTTAAAGAGCCCGCAAATGATTGATAGCGTTTTCTTGAAAAAACCTAGTCGTGTGGCAGCACTGAGAATTGTTTTCGTAATGGCACTACTGATCTATGGCATTTTGGAAAACTGGGTTCGGGAAAACATGAAACAAGAGACGGATCCCCTTGTTTTAGCTGGGAATAGGAAACTGTTCCAACCAACTGGGTAAGTATTGTTAAAAGAACTTAGGGGAATTAAAGTCATATATATTCAACAAAATGGAGAGACACTTCGTTTTCTTCCGGATAATATTAGAGAACAATGTAAACGAATCCTTGAACTTGCAGGGTATGATTTATCTATCTACGTTTCGAAACAAGCAGAAAAAGTTATGGTTTAACGGATAAAGAAGGGATTATGGATAAAATATGTCGAATAAAGAGGGAAAGAGAGAAGAATGTCAATTTTGCTTTCTCTCAAATAAATTTGGTGCACTGTGTACATGAAATTCATATACACCCTTAAGTAAAGGATGAAATGTCTTATTCAATTAAATTACCTCCAATTCTAGTACGGGTACTTTATCACTCTGTCTCTACACATATTACTAAAATATCTTCTCACTAGCATTGTATTAAATTTTAATAAAGGTGAATCAATTTTATAATAGCTATTTTTTAATGCAAATACCTATGCATTTTCAAGTATTGTGGTGATTTGTCTATTTAAGTTTAGTGTGCGGATAATATTAATCACTCTCTTTCTAATTCTTTTTTCTTACTTTTTGTGATACAATTTAACAGACTTTGTATGAAGGGAAGTAAAATTTTTAATGAAAATCTACCTATTTGTAGTCATAACATTAATTTTATTAGGATTAGCTTTCAAGATTGTTAATATGGTAACAGAGCAAGAGCTTCAGCAAAAGCTTCCTACATACTTTTATATAATACCTAGTTTTGTATTACTATTTTTTATCTCAACATTTCGAGGTGATTTTACTACTGACTACAAAAACTATTCGGATCTTTTCAGCCTTTATAATAAGTATAGTTTTATAGACTTACTAAATGCTGATTTTCAAAACGAAATAGGTTTTATATATCTAAATAAAATAACAGGGCTTTTCACCGATGATGTTATCTATTTTTTTGCTATTATGACTTTTGTTATACTCTTTGGTTTTTTTCATCACTTTAAAAAGTACTCAGTCAATCTATGGTTAAGTGTTTTAATGTTTGTGACAGCCGGATCATACTATGCATCTTTTAATATAACAAGACACATTTTCGCAGTTGCAATTGTTTTTGTTGGTTCTAAATTTTTGTATGAACGTAAGTTTTTTAAATGGGTTTTAGTTGTTATTATTGCTTCTTTATTTCACAAAACAGCAATAATAATGATACCTTTTTATTTTATTCTTAATTTCAGAATCAGAATACGAAACTGGATATTAATAGTTATTGGTAGTGTAATTACAATTTTACTATTCGATAATATTGTTCAATTTGCTCAACAATATTTTTATGAACAATACACTGACGATTCATATGGTATGTGGGGACAGGCAATCACCAATGCAGTTCTGCCAATTTCATTTTTAACATTTTGCTTATTTAACATCAAAAAAATTGACCCGAAAAACACTATACACCGAATATGGTTTAATGCTGTTATCTTTTATGCATTTTTTAACGTATTAGCACTACAAGTCGAAATGGTAGAAAGAATAGGACGTTTTTTCGCTCCATATGCATTATTGTTAATACCGTTCTTTTTTTCAAAAATGCAAAACAAGCATTTAAGAGTGATTTATATGTTGGTTTTAATCTTTACGCTCGTATTATATAACTATGTTATTTTAGCAGATTCTGTGTTCGACCCATATTATTTCATTTGGGATGTTAGATAAATCGAGTAGGAGACTAATCATTAATTGATTAGTCGACTTCTCACACCACTTATCTAGACTTCTGTAATATTGTATTATTCCGACTTTTATAAGTTAGCCATCAAAACCACAAGGTCTTTATTTGTTTTTGATGGCTCATAGCTTAAAGGGTCGGAATAATGTCTATAATAAACCATAAAGACGTTTGATTAATTCATCATCATTCTGCCATGATGTAACTTTCTGATTCCGTGACAATGGATTTAGGCTGTTTGTTGCTTTTTTTATAGCTTTTTGTTTCATTTGTGTATCAGTATATGCATAGGACTTAGTTGTATCCAACTGTGCATGTCCCAACCATTTCGACAAGAGTGGGAGCGGCATACCACCGCGGGAAAGATGCATTGCTCTGAAATGACGAAACATATGCGGATGAAGACCTTCAGGCACTTTATTGCATTGTTCCCTCGTTAATTTCTGATATCGTTTCATAAATTTTGCGACATTATCAGCTGACATTGCCTTTCTTTTCTCTTTTTGTATAACGTAGAATAAAAATTCATTTGTAACCTTTCCGTCATGGAAAATTCGAATATAAATATTAAAGTGATCAATGGTTCTCGCATGAGTGGTACGATTCTTATTTTGTTTCCTTTTCCTGTTAATACTGCATGAGAATCCTTTGTAGACAAACGAATATCACTGACTTTTATGTTAAGTACTTCCTGATTTCTGCCGGCGGTATCGTACATCAATATATAGTTGTTCTTACGTATGGACGAATCCAAATGGCTTTTATGCCCTCTTCCCGCATGTAGTTGCCCACTGTTTTTTGGTTATGATGTGGCCCCTGCATTGTAGGATTGACGGTATTTTGGGCGCTCCATAAATCTGATGTGATTCATGATAAATTTCTGTGATTTTAGTTTTAATATCCTTTTTTCTTATTTCTTGTTTTGAGGTGTTCGCTTTTTCCATCTAATATTCTGATGTAGAAACGCCCAATATTTTGAGCACACTGTTAACAGAAATCTTGCGTATCTTTGTTATTTGATTGGTTGATTCATAGATTGTTTCTGTTAATTGCTCAGTATGCTCACAGCCTTTTTTAGGATTTCAAGGGCATCCTTTGAATCTCGCAACTCCTTTTTAAGGCGGACAATTTATTTTTCGGCATCGTTGGCATGGTTTCAGTATCCACGGTGATCAACCACACCATTGTTGTTCTT
Organism: Pseudogracilibacillus sp. SO30301A; assembly: GCF_037072025.1. Classification (NCBI taxonomy): domain Bacteria; kingdom Bacillati; phylum Bacillota; class Bacilli; order Caryophanales; family Bacillaceae; genus Pseudogracilibacillus; species Pseudogracilibacillus sp. SO30301A. Next base: position 148,786 of record NZ_JAXHDD010000003.1, read on the forward strand.
GGCGGCTGACACCAATTTTCCAAGTGTAGATTCGCCAATTTTTAGATCCTTTGCCGCCTGTCCTAAGGTTTTACCAGATGAATAATAATTGACTGCATCTTGCTTGAATTCCGCATTAAATTGCCTGCGTTTTGCCATATCACAATCTCCCCAAGTTAATAATATTGTATACTATATTAAACTAGGAAATCTCTCTATTTGAGGTAATTGCGATGTCCCAAACCTAAAGCGGAACGCGGGATTGGGAGCCGCGCAAAATTAATTTTCTCCCAAAAATAAACGGTATAATGCGCTTTGGCGAGTATGAATGTAGGCAAATAGCCAAAATCCACCCCAAAAGACAAAAAAACAGATGAAACCTTGTCCCAATTGGGTTATGATGGTGTTAACAACAACAAAACCAAAACCACGGGAGGTTCATCTGTTATGGCTATTATACCACAAATGAATTTATTTTCATGGACTGAAATTGAAGAATTGGGAGATTTAGATCGATTGCGCTTGGCGATTGAATATATGCCCGATGATAAATTGATGCGCATTTTGGAAAAAGAAAGGAAGAACGGTAGGGATGACTATCCGATTCGTGTCGTTTGGAATACCATTTTGGCCGGAATTGTTTTCGAACATAAAACGATAGAGTCCCTCATTCGGGAATTTGATTACAGCCAATGAAATGTACCACTAGTGACATCTTTTGTACCAACTAATGCCACAAAATGTACCAGTGAATGACAAGCTGTTTACCGGACCATACCTCCTGTATAATTAATGAGCACATTCAAAAGTGTGACATTATTTATACAGGAGGTTTTTTGCATGATCCATTATCGAAAGATTCTGGAACTACATGATGAGGGTATTAGCTTGAATACTGCGGTTAAATAGCCCCACCTCTGCGGACTTTTGCTCCACCATTTGCGGGCGAAAGCTCCAAGAGTGCGGAAGCTGCTCCGAGAATATATCCTAATCCTTCGGATGTTGTACTCGATGAGATTTATCAGTGCGGTGTTTAATATCGGTGGGTGCAGAGAGATGAACCACTTAGTACAAGGAAAAGACCACCAGCTATTACACAGCTAGTGGTCTTACTATCAGTCTTCTAACCTTTCTTTAATAAGTTTGCTGATTACAGCCATCCGATTGAACCGGTTGTGCCATCTTTTTGATCCACCTCTGCCATAGATTTGATCCACTTAAGACGAAACTGATCCATTCTCCTATATAATAAAGGAGCACATTCGTGCAAATTTATTAATTATATGGGAGGTTTTTTTGTGGTTAAATATCGAGAAATATTAAGGCTTCATGCACAGGAAGTCACGCAAAGGGGGATAGCTTCAAGCACTGGTCATTCTAGGAATACGATTAGAGATGTACTTAAACGAACAAAAGAGAAGGATATTCAATGGCCGTTGGAAAATGACATCACAGACTTGGATTTACAAATTATATTGTATCCAAAGAAACAAATATCATCTGATCATCGCCGGACGCCAGATGGAGAGCATATTCATAAAGAGTTGGCTAAATCAGGTGTGACATTATCTCTTTTATGGGACGAGTATTCTTTACAGTGCAGGCAGAATGATGAAATTCCATATAGCTATCGACAATTCTGTAGGTTTTACAACGAGTATGCAAGAAAAACAAAAGCAACCATGCGCATTAAAAGAAAACCTGGAGAACAAATGGAAGTAGACTGGGCAGGACAAACCATGCATCTTACAAATAATTTAACAGGAGAAGAGATTCCTGTTTATATTTTTGTTTCTGCATTGCCATGTAGTCAATATGCGTACGTGGAAGGATTCCTGTCTATGAACACAGAGAGTTGGATTACAGCTCACATTCATGCTTTTGAGTTTTTTGGAGGAGTAGCAAGGGTTATCGTTCCAGATAATTTAAAGACTGGGGTGACAAAAGCTTCACGTACTGATCCAATTATTAATCAAAGCTATCAGGAAATGACCGAACATTATCAAACTACTATTATTCCAGCACGGGTGCGCAGTCCAAGAGATAAGGCAAGCGTAGAAGGAAATGTTGGTCATATATCAACCTGGATAATTGCTTCCTTACGAAACGAAAAGTTCTTTTCCCTATTGGAACTAAACAAAGCTATTAGGGAAAAGCTAGCTATAGTCAATACAAAGCCATTTCAGAAAAAGGAAGGGAATAGACAGGAAGCGTTTTTAAATGAAGAGAAGTTCGCTTTAGCGCCCCTGCCTCATTCACAGTATGAGATCGCAAGCTGGGCAAAAACTGTTGTCCAACCTGACTATCATATAAAAGTTGACGGGAATTTTTATTCAGTTCCTTACGATTATATCAAATGCGCGGTAGACATACGAGTAACGAGAAATATAATTGAAGCCTTTTATAAGAATATACGGATTGCTTCTCATAAAAGGTCTACCAAGACGGATGGAGATTTCATTACTCTTCCCGATCATATGCCTAGGGACCACAGGAAGTATGCAGAATTCGATAAGGAATTTATTTTAGAGTGGGGTGCGGCTGCAGGGCCATCTACCTTATTAACAATTGAGAGAATCATAGAATCTTATCCAACAGAGAAACAAGGACTAAAGTCCACATATGGATTGATGAAGCTTGCGGATAAATTCTCCATCGAACGCATAGAGAAGGCATGTGAAAGAGTCTTGTCTTATACGCCAAGACCAAAGTTAAAAAGCATACAGACTATCTTAAAAACAGGACATGATAAATTACCATTAGAAAGTGCAAAAACAGAATCTAGCACACGAAGGAACGAGAATGCTTATGGATTCACTCGTGGAGCTAATTATTATGGAGGAACCGATAATGACAACAGATAATACGCTAACGAAGTTAAATGAAATGAGAATGTCTGCGATGGCAGAAACATTTAGAGAGCAGTTAAGGAATACAGATTACCAAGAACTATCTTTTGAGGATCGTTTTGGATTACTGGTTGATATTGAATGGTCTAGAAGACAAAACAATAAGCTCGATCGCCTAATCAAATCAGCTGAATTACGTGACACACAAGCGTGTATTGAGGATATAGAATACCATCCGGATCGGAAGTTAGATAAAGCGCAAATTTTACGTTTAGCAACAGGTAATTATATTGAAGAGCATCACAACATTATATTAATGGGTGCTTCGGGAAATGGGAAGACGTACTTAGCCTGTGCATTCGGTATCGCTGCATGCCGTCAATTTCACAAAGTGAAATACATTCGATTGCCTGACCTATTGGACGAATTGGCAATCGCAAGAGGGGAAGGGACATACAGGAAGGTTATGAAAAAATACAAGAGTGTAAACTTACTCATCTTAGATGAGTGGCTACTAACCCCATTTAAAGGAGACTGAGGCAAGAGATCTTCTTGAAATTATAGAAGCACGCCATCAGCATGGTTCCACTCTATTTTGTTCCCAATTCGATCCGAGAGGTTGGCATGATAAGATTGGTGAGGGTACACTAGCAGACGCCATTCTAGACAGGATTGTACACGATTCCTACAATATACTTATTGACGGTACAGTCTCCATGAGAGAACGTCATGGATTGGCAGCAACCAAATGATACCTGAGGAAGTAGAACTCCGTATAGCAAGGTATTTCTTTCACATGTATTTACCTGATGACGTAATGAGGAGTCTGGAAGCGAAGCTATTACCTTCATGTATTGGGATGGATGAAGAAGAATTAGACCATAATGAACTCGTTCGCTGGGCTCTTGAGATTATGGATAAACAACTAGACGGAAAACGCTTAAAATAAGCAAAGCAATTGGAATGTTTTAGGTTTCAATGGATATTTATAAATATGCTCAAACGGAACGGATTGCATCAATAATACTTTTGGAGTCACTATCTATATGGTAGTGGCTCACTTCTGTCATTAGTGGATCAATATCTTGTCCGGAGTGGGTCAAAAAGATGGCAGAGGTGGGGCTAACCTATGTCCTTCTTC